>JBASLQ010000129.1:0-1736 GCA_049656425.1 Sedimentibacter sp. | reverse complement strand
AATGCTATGTATGTTGCAATTGGCGAATTTTCAGTTGTAACAGTTGTTGGTGCTGTTGTTGTTAATGCAGTTATGAAAAATAGTAACTTAAAAGGCAAATTATCAATGAATTAAAAAAATAGAAATTAAAAAATATGAGACAGTCTAGCTGTCTCATATTTTTATTTTAAGATTATATTATTGGGACGACTTCTGCGTTGTCACTTTCTTGAACATTTTGAATCTGCACACCTTTTGGAAGCCAGAAATTCAATGCACTTGGAACTATTTTTAAATCAAGTTCATCACTGAGATAGCTTTCTCCGTCAATGCACAAATTTATTGATTCATTGCTTGTTAATGTTACATGGTTGCATTTCTTATAAATTATATATTTTTGCAGCTTTTTATTTTCTAAATGAGTGCCTGTTTTATAATCGTTTATAAAACCTACAATACTAAGACGCGACATATTGCTTACAAAACATAAATCCATTATACCGTCATTAATTGCTGCTTTAGGCGCACATTTATACCCTCCGCCGTATGAATGACCATTTGCTATTACACCGAGCAAGAATGTGCCATTTATTGTTTCGTTTTCATCAACGACCACTTTTAAATTTTTCCCAAGATTTTTTAATAAGCAATAAAAAACAGACAGAATGTAGCATCCTGAGCCTGTTATAAAAGGTATTTTCTTGAATTTGTGCATATTAAATGCGGCATCTGCGTCAAGTCCTACATTGCATACAGAAACAGCATATTCATCTTTAGCTTTTATAAGGTCTAACTTTATGACTTCTCCATTTATTTGAGAGACAATATCCTGAAAGTAAGTTTCATTTTCAAAATTTTTCACAAAGTCATTTCCAGACCCGCAGGGAATAACACCTATAAAGGCATGATTAAAACTACATGCTGAATTAATAACTTCATGGAGAGTTCCATCACCGCCGCATGCATAAAAAACTGTTGGAACTTGATCTTTGCATTTGTTGATTACAAATGAATTGGCGTCACCTTTAAATTTTGTAAAATATACTTCATATTCTGTATTTTTATTTTTTAAAAGAGCATGAATATTATTTACAATGTTATGCTGAACTTTGCCTTTTCCTGCAACAGGGTTAATTATAAATATATGTCTCATAACATCCTCCGCCATTTATTAATCTAATTATATTGATATTACATTATTACATTGTTAATCCATTTCTTGCTTTTATATCTTTTCAAAACTGTGACTGATTTTATTAATTCTTCACCAAATACTAATGCCATTACTAAATGAATTGGCAATTTAAGAACCAGGACAGCAATGAATGCAACCGGAACGCCTATACACCAAATAGTTATGATATCCACAAACATGCAGAATTTTGTATCTCCACCGGAGCGCAATATACCGCATATGAAAATGTATGAGAACATTTTAGGTGTAAAGTATAAAGAATAAACAACCAAAGTTTTGTTAAGAGAAATACTGGTGCTTGTTTCTAGATTGAAGAATTTAATTATTTGACCTTTAAATAAAAACAACAGTACCGATAAAATAATGCTCAATGCAAAAGTAATTTTCAGAATTTTATTGCTGTAATCAATAGCTTTATCCATATCATTTTTGCCAATTTCATTTCCTATCATTACAGCGCTGGCATTTCCAATTCCAAAAAATAATGCCTGGAAGAAATCTGATATGCTGTAAGCAATTTGAACTACTGCAATTGCCGAAGCGCCAATATATCCATAAGCTA
>JBASLQ010000128.1:0-1824 GCA_049656425.1 Sedimentibacter sp. | reverse complement strand
AAGTAACTCCATCTTCAAAAGCAGTAGGTGATATGGCCATATTCATGGTTCAAAATGACTTAAATGATGAAAATATATATGAAAAAGCAAAAGATATGGACTTCCCGGACTCTATAGTATCTTATTTTGAAGGTATGATGGGTCAGCCAGAAGGCGGGTTCCCTGAAGCCTTAAGCAAACTTGTGTTGAAAGGCAAAGAACCTATTAAATGCAGACCAGGTGAATTGCTTCCTCCAGAGGATTTCGATGCAATTAAGAAAATGCTGCAAGAAAAACATGGATTAGAAGGAACTGACGAAGAAGCATTAAGCTATGCCTTATATCCAAAAGTTTTCGAAGATTATTTAAAAAATGTTGCTGATGAAGGAAATTTAAGACTTATGGGAAGCGACATATTCTTCCACGGATTAGAAGAAGGCGAAACTTGTGGTGTTAAAATTGCTGAAGGTCAGAAACTCAGTATAAAACTTGTTGAAGTCAAATCAAATGATGACGGTACTAAAGACCTGGCGTTTGAAGTTAATGGAAACAGAAGAGTTGTTACTATAAAAGATAAAAATGCTATAAACTTAAAAAGTGCATCAGTAGAAAAAGTTATGGCGGATACAGGCAATCAATATGAAATTGGAGCCAATATACCAGGCAATGTATATAAAATTCTTGTTAAACAAGGAGATAAAGTAGAAGCTGGTCAGCCAATAGCTGTTTTAGAAGCAATGAAAATGGAAACAAATGTTATTGCTCCATTAGCAGGAACTGTAGCTAAAATACATGTTAAAGAAAGCCAACGTGTATTAGCAGGAGAATTAATAGCTGAATTAGAATAATTAAAAATGAAGTAATGAGATTCTAAGACCAGAAACGGTACTCACCGTTCTGCCTTGAATCTCATTTTTTGTTGCTTATTAAGTGAAAATCTTCTATAATTAAATAAATTAATTGGGAGGTAAATATGGGTAAATTTAATGCAGCATTATTGCAGATTTCAGTTTATGATAACAAAGAAAAAAATATAAACAATGCGGTGAGTATGATTGAACAAGTATCAAAAGAAGGAGCAGATATTGCTATACTGCCTGAAATGTTTTGCTGTCCTTATGATAATTCGTATTTTAAAGCATTTGGTGAAGAGGAAGGGGGTTTTGCTTATAAAGCTATGAGTAAAGCTGCAAAAGAATTTGGTATTTATGTAGTTGCCGGAACAATACCGGAACTTGAAGGCGATGAAGTATACAACACCTCATATGTATTTAATAAAAAGGGAGAGCAAATAGCAAAGCATAGAAAAATGCATTTATTTGACATTGATGTAAAGGACGGACAATATTTCAAGGAATCAGATACATTTACGCCCGGAAGTGACATTACTGTTTTTGAAACTGAATTTTGCAAAATTGGTCTTGCTGTATGTTATGATGTGAGATTCCCTGAATTAAGCAGACTTATGGTAAATGAAGGAGCCGAAGTGATAATCATACCGGGAGCCTTTAACATGACCACAGGACCAGCACATTGGGAATTGCACTTCAGAGCAAGAGCTCTTGACAATCAGGTATATACAATTGGAGTTGCTCCTGCAAGAGATTATGAGGCATCATATCGCTCATACGGCAATTCAATTATAGCATCTCCATGGGGCAACGTATTAAATCGTATGGATGAAAATCAAGGATACATAATACAGGAAATTGATGTTGATTACGTAAGAAAAGTGAGAAATGAACTGCCTTTATTAAATCACAGAAGACAAGATGTCTATTCATTAAATAAAATAAATAAATAATTAATTAATTTATTAATCAATCAATATTGATGGTGTTATAA
>JBASLQ010000127.1:0-8108 GCA_049656425.1 Sedimentibacter sp. | reverse complement strand
GTCCAAAATATTTCAGAAATTATATCCTTGTCTTGAATTTTCAAATGCTCTATCAAATTAGGATGCAAAACCAAATCTGAGTCCACAAAAAACAGATAATCATAATTATTGTCTATTGCATAATTAATGATGGAATTTTTGTAATTTGCTACTTCTAACATTAAGTTGTCATCCCATAGATGGGATTCATCATTACACTCATACGCTCCCAGCCCCTTACCACGAATTATAATAACCTTCGATTCTTCTCTTTCAAAGTCAGCTAACAGCTGACTGGCTTTATCATCAATATTGTCATCAACAAACATATAATCAATAGAAATAGTATTCCGTCTAAGATTTTTTAACGACCTTAAAAACGCCTTCAAAATTTTTGTTTTTTGATAAACAGGGCTGCCAACTAATACTCTTTTTTTATTCAAATTAAACCTCTCGTTTTCGTTTTATTTTATTCGGTTTCTTTGCTGCGGCTGTTTCTGCTGCAATTATTCATTTTTTTAGATAAATTTAATTTATTGAAATTGTGATAGTATTACACTATTTATAATAAAAAAAGCCGCTTTTCATACAAAGTGACTTTTATTAGCTCTATTTATTTGTATGTTGTTAGCACTCGTGATTGAAGAGTGCTAACAACTGTAATATATCATTAAATCAATATAATGTCAAGTTTGATTCCAAAATTTACTTTTTTTAGTCAGATTCATTGATTTGGGTCTATATCATTATACCCATTTTTATGGTATTGAAAAAGCAATTTATTAATTTTCCAGCTTTATTATACTGCTTTTGATTTTATTATCTTCAATTTCTATTATTCCAAAGCTTGCTTTTCCATCTTTCGGTAAAATTGAACTTCCCGGGTTAAAAAACAATATGTTATCAATTATTTCATTGTGTGATTGATGTGTGTGTCCGTATAAAACTGCATCAGCATTATTATCTTTAGCGAATTTTATTAGCTTATGCATATTTTCTTTTACATTATATATATGTCCATGGGTAATTAGCACGTTCTTGTTTTCTATAACTTTTGCAATGACTAATTCCTTGTTATGCACATCAAAGTCACAGTTTCCGGGAACCTGGTAAATTTCGTTAATATTCAGTTTATCTGCAAATTTTTGTGCATCTTTATATTTATCTCCGCAATGAATTAAAATGTCATAGCTTCCATACTGTTGAATTTTATTTATTTGGGAATCTAAAATTGCACCGTGACTATCGCTTAAAACCAGAATTTTCAATTGAGTCCTCCAGTTTTTTCTTTAAATTAATCAATGCTTTTGCTCTGTGACTGATTTTATTTTTTTCTTCTTCATTCATTTCTGCAAAAGTTTTGTCCGTACCATCCACTATAAATAAAGGATCGTATCCAAAACCATTTTCTCCTCTTTCTTCAAATGCAATTTTTCCGTTGCATACACCTTCTGCCATTATTTTACTTCCATCTTCTAAAATAACTGCAACAACTGTTTTAAAATTTGCAGTTCTTTCTTCTGCAGGAATTTCACTCAGATTTTTAAGAAGAAGGCTGTTGTTGTCTTTGTAAGATACAGATTCTCCTGCATATCTTGCTGAATATACACCAGGAGCACCTTTAAGAGCATCAACAAACAAACCTGTGTCATCGGCAATTACTATGTCATTTAAAAGTTTGTGGAGTTCTTCGGCTTTTTTAAAAGCATTTTCTTCCAGAGTGCTGCCATCTTCAACTACATCAAAATCATTATACCCAAGGTCATCTTTTGATACCACTTCAAAATTCATGTCTTTCAATATATCTTTTATTTCAATAATTTTATGCTTGTTGCCGCTGGACAAAATTATTTTTCTGCTCATTTTCCTATTTCCTCGCTTATTTCTTCTCCTAATGCATTTCTCTGAATTTTGCATAAATCTCGACATCCCTTTGTTGCTAATGCTATCAAATTCATAAAGTCATTGTGTGTAAATGTTGATTCTTCTCCTGGTTCCGCCGTCTGCCTGTATTACGTCACAGTCTATCCACAATGTTCTTTCACCCACAAGTTCTAAATCCACAACACTTCTTAAACTTCTGCCTATAAGTCTTTGTATTTCCTGAGATCTTCCGTCCATTTTCAATCTGTTTATGTCTCTTGATTTTCTCGTTTTTGTAGAGCCTGGCAGCATTGAATATTCTGCTGAAACCCAGCCTTTGCCTGTTCCTTTTAAAAATGGAGGTACTTTTTCCTCAAACATTGCTGTGCAAATTACTTTTGTATTGCCAACTTCTATTAATACTGATCCGTTTGGATGCATCAAATAATTTCCTGTAATTTTGACTGGTCTTAGTTCATCATTTAATCTGTTATCACTTCTAATCATGGTTTCTCCTCATAAATAAACTAAAAATATTATACCCTAATTATACAGCTTTAACAATAATAAACAATTAAGTTTTTATAATGTGAAATTTTTAATAAAGAAATATTTAATATTGAAGTATAGCTTGACTGTATCTGCTAATTGAATGTATAATAATCAAAATAAATAGCATCATTATGTAATTTTTTCCTGAATATTGATATTTCAACATTTTTGTAAAATTTCAATATAGGTATTATTATATAATGCATAGGGAGTGTTTATCATAGAAGAAATTACCATTTTAATAGTTAATACACAAAAATCGTATATTCATAAATTAGAAGAAGTTCTTTCTAAAATATCAAAAAATATATTAATCTGCGAAAATTTTGACACAGCTGTCGGAAAATTTTTAAATGAGCGCTTTGATTATGTAATAACAGACTATAATTTATTCGACGAAAGTTTTACAATAAAAAATTTTACTGAGGCTTATCCGCAGACCGATTTGATTATTGCAGCAACAAATTCGTCATATGTAGATGGAAGTATGGCATTAAACCAAGGTGCAAGGGATTATATTGATTTTCACAAGGAAGTAATGTCACTTCCAATGAGGCTGCTTGATTACAGTGCAGATAAAAAAGATAAAAATAAACTTAGAAATGATTTATTTAATAATTATTGTTTATACAGTCAAAATAATAACTTCTTAAAAGTTTTATCACACTGTGAAAAAGTAGCTAAATCAAAATTAAATATACTTTTAATAGGAGAACCGGGTACCGGAAAAGAAATTTTAGCAAAATACATACATATATGCAGCCCGAGAATATCAAATAAATTTATTTCTTTGCGATGCAGTTCTTATACAGAATCAATGTTGGAAACTGAACTGTTCGGTCAGGAAATGGAAGGAAAATTCGAACTTGCAAACAACGGGACTTTATTTCTTGACGAGGTTGGAGATATAAGTGTAGAAACTCAAACAAAGCTTCTAAGAGTTTTAGATACACAAAAAGTTTCAAGACTTAATAGTAATAAAGATAGAATGATTGATTGCAAACTAATATCTTCCACAAGCAAAAATTTATATAATGAAGTAATGAATGGTAATTACAGAGAAGATTTCTTCTTCAGAATAAGTTCCATGATAATTGAAGTTCCTCCATTGAGAGATAGAATTGAAGACTTAGACCAGCTTATAAATTATTTTCTGAAAAAATCACAGGATGAGAATGGAAATATAATCAATTCAATGGACCCGGAAGTAAAAGATTTTCTTTACACATATGACTACTCCGGCAACATTAGAGAATTAAAATCAATTATTGACAGAATGGTTGTATTATCAGTTGATGGAAGGATAACAAGAGACGGCATACCAATACTCTTTAATATAAGAAAAGAAATCAATTTTCCTAAATTTGAAAATTATAAAACTATCGTTACATTTAAAGATTATAAGAAAGAGTCTGAATCTCAATATCTTCAGTGGGTTTTGGAACAAACAGGCGGCAATGTGACAGAAGCTGCAAAAAGGCTTAATATGAGCGCAAGACAGCTGTTTAATAAAGTAAAGGAATATGATATTAATAAATAGATAATAAAAAAGCTCCTAAGGAGCTTTTTTATATGCTTGTTTCATCAAGAGCTTTTAAATTGTATAGATTTATAATGTTAATAAGTTTTACTGAATAACTTGAATCTGTTGCATATCCGCATCTTTTAAGAGCCCATGCTCCCTGAGTGCTGTCAAACATTACTTGTCTGAACGGTTCATATCTGCTTTTTGTAAGCAAAAGATCATTGTGATCAGCCCAACTCTCACTGACATTACTGTATGCTCTAAATTCTGCATCTACGCGGAAAGTTACTCCATTATATTCTTCCCATGTATTTGACGTAACAGAACCTGAAGATCCGGTTCCTTTTATTCCAAAAAGATTATTTGAAAATTGTCCGTCATATTTATCAACAGGGACGCTTTGTCCCCAGCCTGTTTCAAGAATGGCCTGAGCTGTTTGCAATGCTGCAGACATTCCTGTTACTTCTTTTGTGTCTTTAGCCAATTCCGAAGCCAAATCCATAAATTTAATTTTTTCAATTATAGGAAGTGCTGTGTATAATTTTTCTGTATAAATTGTAAACTCAACTTCCTCCGTCTTGATTGTTATTCCTGCATATGTTCCTTCTGCCCTTATGCTCCAGTTTCCTGCTGTACCAGTGCCGGGAGTGTACGCATATTCTGCTAGATAATCCGTACCTTGACCAATAATTTTTGTTTCTCCCGTTGTTAGGTTAGTAAGAATATATTTTATGCTGTCCAAAACCACATTGCTCTTAACTTTTAAACTTACAGTTTCTGTAACAACCTGTCCCGGTCCAACACCCTGCAATAACACTTTTCCAGTTCCTGCTACATTAACATTGATGCTTTCGCTTGTATATGTGTTGCCGGCTGTATCTTTAACTCTTACGTAAAGTGCCTTTTCTCCTGCCATATCAGGACCGGGAAACCAGCTGTAGCTGCCATAACCGCTTTTATACAATACAGTTTCAGTTCCTGTTTTAGCATCAACCGCAATGTATTCTGTTTCAGATACATTGAAATTTCTTGAAGTATTCAATGTAACTGATCCATCTATTGTTTGATTTTCAACTACTCCTCCCAAGTTAAGTTTTCTGTTAACTTGCACTTTCACATTAACATAAATGCTTTCATAAGCCTGGCCTTTTGTATCATAAGCTATTACTTTTACAGACATATTTCCATTGTCTTCCATGACAGGAATCATGGTGAATCCGCCTAATGGATCTAATTCAGAAGATATATAATATGCACCTGTATCAGGATTAATTATTTCATATTTTACATAAGCTGCTGAGAAGTTAAATTCTGCTCCAAGAGGAACTCTATCAGCTGTTATTAATTGGTTTTCAGTAATTCCGGTTAATTTAATTTGCGGATTAATTTCCACTTTTACAGAAATTGCATCTCCTGCCAGAAAATTTCCCTTGCTGTCATAAAATGCAGCAACAAGAATTTTATCTCCGTTGTCTTCCATTGCCGGTATCCATTTATATGATGATGTAAAATCTGTTCCTTTAGCAATTATAAATCCTCTTGCTGTATCCTGGCTGAGCAAAAGATATTTTATTTCCGCAGATTCAGCAGGAGCTGAACTATTCAATGTTGTTTCTAGATAAGTTGTTCCTGTAATAACTTGTCCAGGTTCAACTGATGAAATTTCCACATCAAAGAATGGTATTATTTCAGATTTCTCTGATGAGTCAACTTTAACTGTTCTTGCATCATTATCCCATTCAATTCCTATTCCCAGTGCATTGCTTACCAGGCGTATAGGTACAAATGTACGGTCTTCTTTTATTAATGGAGCAACATCAATCAAGCTGTAAGATGTTCCATTTTTATCTGTGTATTCTATTAAATTGCTGTCTATTCGGAGCAACACCTGAATGTCGCCTTTTGTTATATGTACTATTCTGTTATCATTGTCCCAGCTTACTTCTGCATTTAAATTTTCTGCTATTACCCTTATTGGCACAAGAGTTCGGTCATCCTTTATAAAAGGTTCCGGATCTGCTGAAACCTCTTGTCCGTCAATCAAAAGTTTAAGCGGAATATCTGCATAAGCGCTTGGAATGAAATACCAAATGAACATAACAATCATTAACATTGAAATAAATATGTACTTGTTTAAACTGCTGTATTTTTTCTTCATAACTTGACCCCTTAATTTTAAATCTTTAATTTATTATACCACGAAAATCACATAATAAAACATTTAAATTCGTGAGAATTTTTTCCATACAAATATAAAAGCACCAATTTTTAGTCAGTGCTAATTCTTTTATTCAAAATTAATCTGCAAATTCATTTCAGGAGCGTTTACTATTGTGTCTTTCATAGGACAATTATGTTCAACTCTAAAAATAAAATCATTAATTTCTTCTCTGGTGTTTCTGGATTTAATATAATACTTAGTAGTTATTTTTGAAAAACCAATTTTCGCATTTATATTTTTTCCTAAAAAACCGTCAGGATCAATTTCTCCTTCAACTTCAACCTTTAAACTTTCTAAATTTATTTTATGTTCTTTGCTGAAGATTTTTGCCACAATGCATTTGCATCCTCCAAGAGCACAAAGTAATGATTCTCCTGGATTCATACCTTCATTTGATCCGCCTGATTCTTCCGGTTCATCCAAAAAATATTTAAATTCTCTGGCAGTGCATTGCATTTTAAGTCCGCCAACTGATTTTATCTCTGCTTTTACCGTTTGTACAGCCATAATTCCTCCTTTATTTTAATATTAATAGTAAATAAATATTCACTATATTAGTATCCCACTGTTAATAATTTCTAAACAAATATTTCTTAATTAAACTGATATTAGAATCTTCAATTATTCCTTTTATTTGAACAGATAATGTAAAAGCTGGAAACACTATTTATTCTCTTGCTTAATCGCCCAAGTCAAAATAGCCTATTCCAATAAGTCCCGGTCCTGTATGAACACCCAGCGCAGGAGAAATCTGTCCTTCCATAAATATAGTGGCGTTATCTATATAAGACTTCATTTTTTCTTTGACTTTATCTGCTTCTTCCTGTGCATATCCATGAGAAATTGCAAGATAATAATTTTTCTTATCCTTGATTTTCTCCTGCACAATTTCTATTAATTTATTAATGCTTTGCTTTCTTCCTCGAACCTTTTCAACTGTATAATAGATTCCATCAACGTCGCAGGCAATGATTGGTTTGATTTGAAGCAGGCTGCCAAGCATACCTTCTACACGTCCCAGTCTTCCGCCCTTCACAAGATAATGCAGAGTTTGAATACTGTAGTACATATGGGAGTCCTTGATTTTTTCTTCTATTTTACTTACAATTTCTTCAAAACTTAGATGTTTTTCGACTAATTGTGTTGCATAGATAGAGATAAATCCGGAACCAAGTGCAATATTTTTAGTATCTATTACTGCTGTTTTGATATTCTTAAAATCCTCACAAACGGATTTAATGGCATCGTAAGTTCCGCTCAATCCTGAAGAGATTATAGGAATAATGATTTGAGAGTAACCGTCTGCTATAATTTTTTCTATCATCTCATGTATTTCTCCCCTAGTTGGAAGACTGGTATGAGGTATTTCATTTTCCAGATTTTCATAAACTTCTTCTGGTGTAATATCGATTCTGTCACGATAAGATTTATCATTATAATTAATACCCATTGACAGCTGATAAATATGAAATCTTTCCAGCAAATTCTGCGGAACATCTGAGCAGGAATCTGTCAATACTGCAATTTTATTATCATTCATAATCTTCTCCTTCACTCTCCGAGATTTGTATGCTTTTTAATTTTTGTTTCAATAATTTTTTCTGTTAATAGCTTATTAGAAAGTGCCGTAGTAATGCAAGAAATAGCAAGCTTATCATATTCAATTTCTCGCTCATCATCTTGCTGTATTTATATAAATCCAAATTATTATCCATTGTTTTTTCCTTTATTATTAACCATTTTATATAGTTATTATAACCACTTATATGATAGTGTAAATATATGCATTTGTCAAGTGCTTTTTCATATTCACCCATATTTTCCTCAATTGAAAAATTAAATTCCACCCCCACCAAATAAAAAGGTAGAAGTTACTCTTGCAAATTAATGGGTAGAAGTAAGTCTTACAAATTAATTTAATATATTTTAGGACCAGGGGCAGAGAGAGTCCTGCCTAGGCAGGACTCT
>JBASLQ010000126.1:0-7876 GCA_049656425.1 Sedimentibacter sp. | reverse complement strand
ATATGGCACTGATTTAAATCAGAGAGCAAGAGAAGGAAAGCTTGATCCGGTTATTGGCAGGGAAGATGTAATTGAAAGAGTAATTCAAATATTGTCAAGAAGAACAAAAAACAACCCTTGCTTAATAGGTGAACCTGGTGTAGGTAAGACTGCCATAGCTGAAGGACTGGCGCAGGAAATAATTAAGGGAAATGTGCCGGAAACATTGAAGGATAAACGAGTTGTTACACTTGATATGGCAGGAATGGTTGCTGGAGCTAAATATAGGGGAGAATTTGAAGAAAGACTTAAAAGTGCAATAGATGAAATTAAAGCTGCAGGAAATATAATATTGTTTATTGATGAACTTCATACAATAATTGGTGCAGGAGCAGCTGAAGGAGCAATTGATGCTTCAAATATTTTAAAGCCTACACTGGCAAGAGGAGAACTTCAGATTGTAGGTGCAACAACACAGGATGAATACAAAAAACACATTGAAAAGGATGCTGCCCTTGAAAGAAGATTTCAGCCTATAACTGTTGATGAACCAAGTATTGAAGATACTGTAAAAATATTGAAAGGTTTGAGAGATAAATATGAAGCTCACCACAAAGTATCTATTACTGATGAAGCTATTGAAGCAGCAGCAAATTTGTCACACAGATATATATCTGACAGATTTTTGCCAGACAAAGCAATAGATTTAATAGATGAAGCAGCTTCAAGAACAAGATTAAAATCATCAACTGTACCTAAAGGATTAAAGGAAATTGAAGATAAAATAAAAGAACTTAAAAATGAAAAGAAAGCAGCAATTAACAATCAGGATTTTGAAAAAGCCGCATCTTTCAGAGATGAAGAAAAAAGTTTGTCTGAACAGCTTGATAAGCAAAAGAAACTTTGGGCTGCTAAAAATTCCAAAGATTCAAGTATTGGGTATGAGGATATTGCAGAAGTGGTTGCTCAGTGGACAGGAATTCCTGTTAAAAAACTTAAAGGAGATGAATCAGACAGATTGCTTCATATGGAAGATATTCTTCATAAAAGAGTAATTGGCCAGGAGCCAGCCGTAGAAGCATTGTCCAAAGCAATCAGAAGATCACGAGTAGGGCTTAAAGATCCTAAAAAACCAATTGGTTCATTTATATTCTTAGGACCAACAGGAGTTGGGAAGACAGAATTGTCAAAAGCATTGGCTGAATCAATGTTTGGTGATGAAAATGCCATGATTAGGGTAGATATGTCAGAATATATGGAAAAACATTCGGTGTCTAAGTTGGTTGGTTCACCTCCAGGATATGTTGGTTTTGACGATGGAGGACAACTGACAGAAAAAATCAGAAGAAAACCATATTCAGTTGTTTTATTTGATGAAATCGAGAAAGCTCATCCTGATGTTTTCAACATATTGTTGCAAATACTTGACGATGGACGTTTGACAGATGCAAAGGGCAGGACGGTTGACTTTAAAAATACAGTTATAATTATGACATCAAATGTTGGTGCAAGCACAATCAAAAAACAAAGAACATTGGGATTTGCATCGAACTCCACAGATGAAGAAAAAGATGAATATGATAAAATGAAGGAATATGTAATGTCAGAATTGAAGCAGACATTCAGACCTGAATTTTTAAATCGTATTGATGAAATAATTGTATTCCATTCATTGAGCAAGGAACATATAAAACAAATTGTATCTTTGATGATTGATAATTTGTCAAAACGACTTGAACAGCTTAACATAAAAATTGAATTAGATGAAAGTGCTAAAGATTTTCTGGCTGAGGAAGGGTTTGATCCTATATACGGAGCAAGACCTCTTCAAAGAGAAATAAGAAGGAAAATCGAAGACAAATTGTCTGAAGAACTGTTAAAAGGAACAGTTCGAAAGTCGGATACAATAAAAATATCGGCTGATGATAAAGAATTAGTGTTTTCTAACGACAGATAAATAATTTGAAATTTTAATCAGCACCAGTAAAGTCTGGTGCTTTTTTGCGCTATAGCAATAAATTAACATTGTTCCTCAGGAAATTAATGATCAAGATCAAATGACTGTAATTTATGATGGTGCAATTCAACGTGCACTTGTTTATGGCGTTACAGAACTTGATACAGAAGGAAAGTTTAATCCAAAAGAAAAAATTAATCGTGCAGAAGCTACTGAACAAATTTACAACGTACTTGAATATATTAAAGCTCATAAAGCTCCAATAGTAAATTCTGAAGAAGATGCAAAACAATAGGAATTTAATTTTCAATTGAGGAATAAAATTTTTTTTCTTAAAATTACTTGACAAATGATTTGAATTGTATATAATAATAAAAAACAAACTTAAATATTCAGCGATGATAGGAAGAGTAGTTTAAGATTTAGTTACAGAGAGATAGCGTTGGTGAAAGTCTATTACAATAATCTTACAATGAAGAACATCCTTGAGCTTTTGACCCAAATTGCATATGCAAAAGTAGGCTCAAACGCATCCGAGCGATAAAACGGCAAAGACATGTCAGTGTTTTTAGAGTGAGCATAGCAATATGCTAATTAGGGTGGTACCGCGAATGATAATCTCTTTCGTCCCTTTCAGGGATGAAGAGATTTTTTTTATGAAAAAAAATAAGAAGAAAAAAATATATTTTGAAAGGAATTAATTATGATTAGAAGCAATGAATACCGCACGCATACATGTGGAGAATTAAGAGAAAGCGACATAGGAAAAGAAGTAAGAGTATCAGGTTGGTTTGAAAATGTAAGAGATCACGGTGGAATTAAATTTGTTGATTTAAGAGATCAATATGGTGTAGTTCAAATAGTTGTTGAAGATGAAACATTGTTAGAAGGGTTAACTAAAGAAAGCACTATATGCGTTACAGGCACAGTAATAAAAAGAGATGAAGATACAATCAATGAAAAACTAGAAACTGGAACTGTTGAAATTGATGCTGTAACATTTACTGTTCTTGGAAAAACAAGAGCATCTCTACCGTTTGAAATAGCGACATCAAAGGAAACAAAGGAAGATTTGCGTTTGAAATATAGATTCCTTGATTTAAGAAACAAGGAAGTTAAAAAAAATATTATTATTCGTTCACAAATAATTTCATATTTAAGAAGCAAAATGACAGGTTTAGGATTTTTGGAAATTCAAACTCCAATACTTACATCATCGTCTCCGGAAGGTGCAAGAGATTACATTATACCAAGCAGAAAACATCAAGGAAAGTTTTATGCTCTTCCACAGGCACCACAAATGTTTAAGCAACTTTTAATGGTTTCAGGGTTTGATAAATATTTTCAAATTGCTCCATGCTTCAGAGACGAGGATGCAAGAGCAGATCGCTCACCGGGAGAATTTTATCAGCTTGACTTTGAAATGTCATTTGCAACACAAGAGGATGTTTTATCTGTTGCAGAAGAAGTTCTTTACGAAACATTTGTTAAATTTTCAGAGAAAACTGTTACAAAACCACCTTTTGCAAGAATTGCTTACAAGGAATCCATGTTAAAATATGGAACTGATAAGCCGGATTTAAGAAATCCGCTTGAAATAATAGATATAAGCCATATGTTTTTAGAAACCGGCTTTGCACCTTTCAGAAAAAAGACTGTAAGAGCCATAAATGTACCAAACTGTTCATCACAATCTAAAAACTTTTTTGAAAACATGCTTGATTATGCAATGAAAATTGGCATGAAAGGACTTGGATATATAAAAGTCGATGATGAAATGAAATACCATGGCCCTATTGACAAATTCCTTTCCGAAGAAGATAAGAAGAAAATAGCAGAACTTGCTGATTTAAAACCAGGGTGTGTATTGTTTTTTATAGCTGACGACAAAGATTATGCTCCAAAATTAGCAGGACAAATAAGAACAGAATTGGCAAACAGACTTAATTTAATAGATGACAGTAAGTTTGAAATGTGTTTTATTGTTGATTTTCCAATGTATGAAATTGATGAAAGTACAGGAAATGTTGCTTTTACCCACAATCCGTTTTCAATGCCTCAAGGCGGGTTGGAATCGTTGCTTAACGAAGATCCTCTTGACATAATTGCATATCAATATGATATTGTATGTAACGGAGTGGAACTTTCATCAGGAGCTGTTAGAAACCATGATTTGGATATAATGATAAAAGCATTTGAAATAGCGGGATACACTGAAAAGGATCTGGAAACAAAATTTTCTGCACTGTTCAATGCATTTAAATACGGAGCTCCTCCACATGCAGGAATGGCACCTGGAATTGACAGAATCGTAATGCTGTTGACAGGTGAAGAAAATATAAGGGAAGTAATTGCATTCCCTATGAACAGCAATGCTCAGGATTTATTGACAAATGCTCCATGTGAAGTTACAGAACAACAACTTAGAGAAGTTCATATAAAAATAAGGTAGGAGGATAAAATGGTAACACGTGATGATATTATAAAAATCGCAAAACTAGCAAAATTGTCAGTTGAAGAAACAGAAATAGAAGAACTAACCAAGGATATGGCAGAAATAATCAAATTTGCAGATACAATAAACTCTGCTGTAGAAGATGGTGAACTGGAAGATTTTGATGACATAAACAATATTACAAACGCTTTTCATGAAGATGAAATTATAGAATCCTTTGACAGAGAACTTATATTAAAAAACAGAGACGGCGGATTGGATGGATGCTTTCTTGTAAAAGGCAGGGAACGGCCTCAAAGTCGTTCCGATAAATAGGAGGTGGTAACATTGAGCAAAATAAAATATTTAAATAATCTTTTACAATCAAAACAAATATCATGCATGGAACTAACAAAGATCTATATTGAAAATATAGAAAAAGAAAATAAAATACTGAATGCATTTGTAAATGTTACTGCACAGGAAGCTTTTGAAACAGCTAAAAATGTTGATGAAAAAATTTCAAGGGGAGAAATATTAATGCCTCTTGAAGGTATTCCAATGACATTGAAAGATAACATATCAACAAAAGACATTGAAACAACATGCTGTTCAAATATTTTAAAAGGATATGTTCCTGTTTATGATGCAACAGTATGGGATATATTGAAAAGTCAAAATGCAGTACTTTTAGGCAAAGCAAACATGGATGAATTCGCCATGGGCTCATCCTGTGAAACTTCATGCTTCGGAGGAGCTTTAAATCCTCACAATATTAAGCATGTTGCAGGAGGAAGTTCAGGAGGAGTTGCATCAGCTGTTGGAGGAAATATAGCAGTGTACGGTCTTGGCTCTGATACCGGCGGCTCTATAAGACAGCCCGCAAGTTTTTGCGGCCTGGTTGGTTTAAAACCTACTTATGGAACTGTTTCAAGATATGGATTGATTGCTTATGCTTCAAGTCTTGATCAAATCGGTCCTATTACAACTAATGTGGAAGATGCAGCAATTATTTATGATGCAATTTCTCATTATGACAATAAGGATGCTACTTCTCAAGGAAGCAAAGGAAAAACTTTCAATACATTAAATGAAAGCATAAAAGGAATGAAAATAGGAATTGCAAAAGAATACTTTGACGGCATAAGAGATGATGTTAAAGAATCTATTGAAAAAGCAATTAAAGTATATGAAGAATTAGGTGCTGAAACAGTGTATTTTAATCTTCCTCAAATAAAATATGCTCTGCCTGTTTATTATATATTAGCTTGTGCAGAAGCTTCATCAAATTTAGGAAGATATGACGGCATCCGTTATGGATACAGAACTCCATCTTACAATGATTTAAATGATATGATATGCAAAACAAGAAGCGAAGGATTTGGAAAGGAAGTTCAAAGAAGAATAATGCTTGGTACTTATGTATTAAGCGCAGGATATTATGATGCTTATTATAAAAAGGCACAAAAACTTAGAGGTGCTATTGTAAATGCATTTAGAGACGCCTTTAAAATTTGCGATGTTATTCTTGCTCCAACAGTTCCGATGACTGCTTTTGAATTAAACTTCAGCGCAAAGGATCCAATTGAAACGTATTTGACTGACATATGCACAGTCCCTATAAATATTGCAGGTCTTCCTGCTGTTTCAATACCATGTGGATTTGATGATAAAGGACTGCCAATTGGAATGCAGTTAATAGGAAACAATTTCGAAGATGCTAAAATATTAAATGCGGCATATCAATATGAGCGAATGACTAAAAAAAGTATATATAAAGAAGTAGAAACAGGGGTGAGACTATGAGCTGGGAACTTGTTGCAGGACTAGAAACACACATTGAACTTTCAACTAAAACAAAAATATTCTGTCAATGTACTACTGACTTCGGAGGAGAACCTAACACTCACTGCTGTCCTGTTTGCATTGGACTGCCCGGAACTTTGCCGAAATTAAATAAAGCGGTTGTTGAATACGCTGTAAAGGCAGGACTTGCTACAAATTGCAAAATAAGAAACATTTCTAAAATGGACCGTAAGAATTATGTTTATCCTGACTTGCCTAAAGCTTACCAGATATCTCAATTTGATAAACCTCTTTGTGAAGGAGGATTTATTACATTATCATCCGGGAAAAATATTAGCATTACTCGTATTCATATTGAAGAAGATGCGGGAAAGCTCGTACATCAAAGAGGAGATACTTACATTGACTACAACAGAGGTGGAGTACCACTAATAGAAATTGTATCAGAGCCTGATATCAGAAGCATTGATGAAGCTGTTGAATATATAGAGAAATTAAGACTTATAATGAAATATATTGGAGTATCCGATGTTAAAATGCAGGAAGGATCTCTCAGGTGCGATGTTAACATTTCTATCAGGAAAAATGGAGAAGAAGTATTAGGAACAAGAGCAGAAATCAAGAATATGAACTCTATTAATTTTATAGCAAAAGCTATGGAATATGAATTCAAAAGGCAAATTGACATTCTTGAAAGCGGCGGAAAAGTAGTGCAGGAAACAAGAAGGTACAACTCTGATTTAAATGTAACAGAAAGTATGCGTGGAAAAGAAGATGCTGACGACTACAGGTATTTCAGGGACCCGGATTTAGTTACAATTTCTGTTTCGGGGGAAGAAATTAAAAAATATGAAAGCGAACTTTCTGAGCTGCCAGACCAGAAAAAAAGGCGCTTTACTGAAGAATATGGATTACCAAATGATGATGCTGAGCTTATTGTCAAATATAAAAAAATAGCTGAATATTTTGAAGAAGCATGCAAAAATGTTGAAAACAAAAAAACTGTTTCAAACTTCATGTTAAGTCAAATATTCAGAAGATTATCAACTGAAGAAGAAAAGGAAGAATGTAATATTTCAATTCCTCCGCAATATTTAAATGAGCTTGTAATTTTAACAGAAAACAAAAAACTCACTTCAAATATGGCAAGAAATGCTCTTGAACAAATGCTGGATACACGAAAACCAGTGAAAGAATTTGTTTCGGAAAGCGATATGGAAGGAATAGATGAAGAAGTGCTCAGGGCTATTTGTAAAAAAGCTGTAGCAGAAAACGAAAAAGCTGTCAATGAATATTTAAAAGGGAAAGAAAAGGCTCTTGGTTCAATTATAGGATTCATAATGAAAGAAACAAAGGGCAAAGCGGATGCAGCCTTGGCAACCGAAATAGTAATACGATTGATAAAACAATAAATACAGCAAAAGAAAAGCAATAAATGAGCGATTGTATATCAAGCACCTTTGGTGCTTGATTTTTTCAATTGCTGTTCTATTGCTTGTCAATGCTTAATCTGTTGTTAAATCAATTGTTCTTAAGATTCATACGTTTTTAAAATACTAAGTGAAATTTCTTCTCTTGTTGTCCTCATATCCATAGCTTGTTTTTCAATATAACGATGTGCTTGATTTTCAGTCATGTTAAGATATTGAATAAGGACACATTTGGCTCTTGTAACTATTCTTATTTCTTCTATTTTATGC
>JBASLQ010000125.1:0-2639 GCA_049656425.1 Sedimentibacter sp. | reverse complement strand
GAGCCTCTCCAAGAGATTACTCGAAAACGGCATGCCTCTTAACATAATTGAAACTATGAAAGTAAAGGGGGACCCATTTTAATGGATACTATTTTCTTAATTGCCTGTGTCGGAATTATAACAGGTTTTTTTATTCTTTTTTCCATTTCACCAATGGAGTTTACAGAAAACATTTTTAAAAGATTTTTAAGTAATCCTAGAAGTATTAAAGATGAAATAAATGAGACTACCAGGCGAAAGAAAATGCCTTTTTTTAGACGTGAAGTGATGGAAGTACAGTCTATATTAAAAATAACTGAACGGGAGAATAAGTTCCCTGTGCTTTGTGCTTTATCACTACTTTTGTTTGCAGTAGGCTGTGCTATTGCTATTGTGCTTGATAATTTTTTCCTGGTTCCTGTCCTTGCGGTTGGATTTATGTTCCTGCCATTTTGGTATGTAAGGCTTACACAGACACACTTTAAAAAGGATATTGCTTCAGAACTTGAAACAGCCCTTTCTATAATTACAACAGCATATTTAAGAAATGAAGATATACTTACTGCTGTAGAAGAGAATATGGATTACTTGAATCCACCGGTTCTGTCTGTATTCAGAGAATTTGTCTACCAGATTAAAATGATAAATCCCGATATTATAGTAGGTTTGCAGAATACGAGAAAGCAGATAGATAACGCTGTGTTTCGTGAATGGAGTGATGCTTTGATAGCTTGCCAATTTGACAGAAATCTAAAAACTACTCTAACCCCGATTGTTTCAAAACTTTCGGATATGCGTGTGGTAAACGGAGAGCTTGAAAATATGATATTTGAGCCAAGAAAAGAATTTATAACTATGCAGATTTTAGTGATTGGAAATATACCACTTTTGTATTTTTTAAATAAGGATTGGTATCACACACTGATGAATACAACAATTGGACAGATAATTCTTGCAATATGTTTTATTGCAATCTTTATTTCTACAGCATTTGTAATCAAACTGACACAGCCAATTGAATATAGGAGGTAGTCGAACATGAAATTTTTAATACTATTATTCGGCACACTACTTGCCTCAGGTTTATTTTTTATACTTGCAGATATTTTGAAATTGCCAAGCCTTGCCACACAGAAAGCAATGCTATCAGTTTTTAAACAAAATAGAAAAAGTGCTAAGAGTATAGATACAATTATTAATGGATGGGCAGTAAGGATTGCGAAATTTATTCCTATTGATGAGTACAAAAAGAGACGTATGAAAAATACATTAAATGCAGCCGGAATGAACCAGACTCCCGAAGAATTTATTGCAGTTGCAGTAATAAAATCAGGACTTATAGTACTTGGAGTTATTCCATCACTTATTATTTTTCCTTTACTTGCTCCAATTTTGTTATTCCTAGCAGTGTTGATTTATTTTAAGGAAATAAAAAAGGCAGATGAAAAGTTATCAGTAAAAAAAGAAAAGATTGAAATTGAACTACCAAGATTTGTGGCAACTATTACTCAGGAACTGAAAGCAAGTAGAGATGTACTTGCCATTTTAGAGAACTTTAAGAGAAATGCAGGTGAAGATTTTGCAAATGAACTTGATATTTTAACAGCAGATATGCGTTCAAGCAGTTATGAGGCAGCACTTACAAGGTTTGAGGCAAGGATTAATTCTCCAATGCTTTCAGATATTACAAGAGGATTAATAAGTGTTCTCCGTGGAGATGATGGGGCGATTTATTTTCAAATGCTTGCTCATGATATGAAACAGTTAGAGCTTCAAAGATTAAAGGCACAAGCTATGAAGATACCGCCAAAAATCAGAGTATTCAGCTTTATTATGTTGATGTGTTTCCTTATAACTTATATGGCTATTATCGGTTATGAAATTATTCGTTCCCTTAATGGAATGTTCTAAGGAGGTGTCAGAGTGAATAATGCATTGAAAAATAATCGTGGTGAGGGATATATTGATGTTGTGGTACTTATTCTCTGTGCAATGCTTATGATTGCATTTGCAGTTAGAGTTTTCCCTGCCTACATTATAAAACAGCAAGTAGATACCTTTACTACTGAACTTATAAGAGAGGCAGAAATTACAGGTAGGGTAGGAATGGAAACTTTAAGGCGAGAACAGCTTTTAAGAGAAAAGACAGGCATCACTCCGTCAGTTCATTGGTCAAAAACAGGTCATATACAATTAAATGAGGAAATCACTGTAACGGTAACTTATGATATTAATATTGGATTATTTGCTGGCTTTGGTTCATTTCCAGTAACCATACGAGCCGATGCAGCTGGAAAGGGTGAAGTTTATTGGAAGTAAGTAAAATACAAGGTGTTTTGAAAAATATTAAAGGCAGTGGCTTTCCTCTTGCAGTAGCAATTACCTTATGTCTTGTAATGATTTTTACAGGAATATCGGAGTATTTTAGACTTGTTATTGTTGCTCAAGGTGTTCGTGATGCCTTGCAAGATGCTGTAATTACCACTGTCAGTGATAACTATGACGATGTGTATCATGGAGTTCGTGAGGGATATTCGGGAGGATATCAACCAATGGCTGAGGAGTTTGAAGAATCCATTGATTATGGAGATATTTATGGTAGAATGGATACAGTACTTGGTTTAAATCAAGGTAGTGGATATCACTTTAAAACAACAAGC
>JBASLQ010000124.1:0-5848 GCA_049656425.1 Sedimentibacter sp. | reverse complement strand
CTATAACACTTCTGACAAGGATCTTTGCACAGATATGCTTATGACAGAAAAATATGTATCAGGAGCATATAATACAGCTATATTTGAATTTAGGGATACTCAAGTTCGAAGCATTTTAAACCACATTCAAAAAGAAGAACAACAGCATGGGGAATCTATATTCAAATATATGGAAAGCAACGGAATGTATCAAGTGCAATAAGAAAGTGGCATAAGCCACTTTTTTATTTAAACAAAAATAAATAGTATCATTGACATATAAATATTGTATGTAAAATATCTATCATCGCTTTATGAAATTTATTTTAGTTGTGTTTGTTATAAATATTTTTATATCTGAAAACGATTGAAATTCCTTATTTCCGTTACAATTTCAAGATTTATGAACTCGTTCAACGAAAATAATTCTTGAAATATTCCATTCACTGTGCTAAACTGTTAACAAGAAAGGATTTTCTTAAGGGAATGGGAATGACTGTTGCGGGAGTAGCTCAGGAAAAAGCTTACCAAGGATATAAAGAAAAGGGCGGCTGAGGTTCTGGCATAGCCGAAGGGTTCTTCGGTTCATTATCAGAACAAGTTGGATATCCGTTTAACCAATATCCTGCAGAAATGTTTTCAAATTATGGCGCAGGTTTTACACAGGCATCTTTGTGCGGATCAGTTGGAAATTTCATGGAAAAATCAGGTTTTGCCATGGGTGATCCTGAAAGAAAAGCACGTTGTGCCGGAGTTGCAGCAGATGTTACTGGAAAAATGGTAGAATTGTTAAACGCAACATTTGCTTAAAACAAACGAGGAGCACTCCTCATTTGTTTTATGAAGTTAATCATAATATTATTTTACAATAAAGATGAAGGAGGTATATTATGGGTAGAATTGGTGCACCTGAGTTAATATTAATATTAGCTATAGCGCTTATTATATTTGGTCCTTCAAAACTTCCTGAGATAGGAAAATCATTGGGAGAAGCATTAGGACAATTTAAGTCTCATGCCAATAAAATAACTGATGACATAATGGATGATACCAAGGATGATAAGAAAAGTTAGAATAACTTCTGAAAATAAAAATACTCATGCATGAAGATAATGCTTGAGTATTTTTTGATATATTATTATAAGCTGCCAATGCTTTTAAAAGCAGCAGGCAAAAATTTTATTATATCACTAGCTATAAGCGAATATTCTCCAACATTGCTTGCTCCGATATCTCCTGCCATACCCTTTGAGCCTGACAATATGCCTACTTTTCCATATGTTCCTTTATGCGAGTCTCTCTTTCTTGGTGTGATTATTTTCTTAACATCTTCCGGTTTAATTAATTTGACATTTTTTTCTTCACATTCTTCTTCATTAATTGTATCTTCAATACCTAAAATATATTTATCAATATTCTGAATAATCTCCACCCCATTCCACCGGACAAGAGACATTCACCTGTCCGCTCTATTGACATTTTATGATTCATTATATCGCAAATTAAACACTAAATCAAATATTTCACTTGTTAAGCTTCAGCTTCAGCCTTTTTATATTTTTTGGATGAACTAAATTTGTTATATATAATAAATCCAAGTGCAACAATCAACAAGATGCCAAATTATTCGAAATTATTATATAAATTTTCTATTTGTAATATTGAATCATTAATATCTCTATTAAATTCAAGCTGGGTTGCTTTTTTTGTATTATTTGCCGCATAAACAGCTTTTAATATAAAGAATTATCCTGTATAGTAATATACCAGCCAATGCGCCGACAATGTCAATCATTACATCTTTAAACTGACATCCTCTGCCAGGCACAAAAAGCTGATGGATTTCATCACTTGAAGCATATATAAAACAAATAGTAATTGAAAACATAAATACCTTACTTCCTTTAATACCACTTTTTACAAGTGCATTAACTATTAATAGTTCAAGTATCATATAAGCAAAAAAATGTGCAAATTTACGTACAAAATGATTGAATTGCGACACTAAATCATTCACAGTGCTCATTTCTACTTGCAAAGGCACGATTTTGCCAATAATTTCTACAATTATTTTTGTTACACTTTTACTTAGATTATTTGAACTTACAGCCGGCTGAGCTGAAAGAGTAAAAATTACAATCATCCAAATAACAGCAGGTATCCACGATATAATATTGTTTTTTCTAATCATATTTCAATCCTTTTATTTAATTCATATAAACAATTCTGGTTCACGTCTTTCACTGAACTGAATTTCCAATTCATGTTTATGATTTAAGAAATGTTCATCATCGAAATATTTTGCTTGTGCCGGACATTTTTTAATGCAGGCACAGCATTTAATACAAATACCGTTTAATTTAGATACATCTTCAAAATCAATGCTTCCCATAGGACAAACACTGACACAAAGCTTGCAGTTAATGCAATTGGTATTTGTTTTTGGAGTAACTTTTCGAATATCAACATAATTGCCGTCTTTATCTTTTGGCTTATAATAATCCCTGTAGCATTTATTCCCGTTTATTTCTGCAGCATAGCTTTCTTTTTGATTTTTTATTTTATCATATATTTGCACAGCAAAATCATTTATTGTTATCATATCTTTTTCATCAGGTCTGTTTTTTGCAAGAATGTTTGAAAATGAATGCTCTCCAACAAACGCAGCACCGGCAATTACTTTGAAACCGTCTGATTCCAGGATATCTTTCAGTTCAATTAAAGCATCATCATAATTTCTATTGCCATATACTACTACAGCAACTGTTAATGCTCCATTTCCCACAATTGTTTTTAAATATTTAAGCAATACATTAGGCACCCTTCCTGCAATAACAGGTACTCCTGTTATTACAATATCGCTGGATGTAAAAGATGTAAGTTGCTTTCTTGCTTCCGGCAATGTAAAATCAATGTGATTTATTTCTTCATTGACTTTAATGTTATTACGTTTTGCAATTTTCTCCGCAATTTCAGTTATAATTCTTTTTGTTGTTCCTGTTGCGCTAAAATACAATGTATTAATTTTCTTTTGCATAGTAATCCCCATTATATTATTTATTCCTGCTCTATTTTCTTTTTCAACCTGTTGTTTTGTATTTCACTAAAGTTTGTTTCCATTATAAAAATACTTAAAATCATAAGAATTGCACCAATATATGACTTTGGTGTCAACACTTCTCCTGCGAATGCGAAAGCTATAAATCCTGCAAATACTGTTTCTAATGAAAAAATAACACCTACATGAGAAGCACTTGTATATTGTTGTGCAATAGCTTGAATAATAAAAGCTGCACCTGTGCAGACAATAGCTAAGAATAAAACAGGTATCCAGATTCTTGTTTCTGTTGGAAAATGCGGCACTTCAAATATGAATGATAAGACCAGATTAAGCACTCCAGTTACCCCTAATTGGAATACACCAAGCTGAAACGGATCTACTTCTTCATGCATTACAGCTTTTTCAGTTATAAGTAAATCTATGGCATATACAAAACCGCACATTATGGAAAGAATATCACCCTTTAAATTTGCATAATTAATTGAGAAATCATCAGTTAACGTTAGAAGTCCAATTCCTATAAAGCTTATTGTAACAACTAATATTACTTTTTTATCAGGTATTTTTCTATAAATTATGCCGGATAAAATAGGAGTAAAAATTACTGACAATCCGCACAGGAATCCTGTGTTGGACAAAGTTGTATACTGAATGCCGAACGTTGCTCCAATATATACAATAACTAAGGCAAATCCCAATATAACACTATATTTTAGTGTCATTTTTGAAACATTTTTTAATTTTGGATAAGCTAAAACGCAGGCAACCGCAAATGCTATTAAGAATCTATTAGCATTTAAAGTAAATGAACCCATATCTTCCAAACTTAAATCAACCAGGTAATAAGAAATACCCCAACCAAAAGTTACAAACAATAACATTAAATCTGCTTTTAACTGCTTTGACATTTTTCGCCCCTCTATTAATAATACCAGTCATAGAAACCTTTTCAACTATAAAAGATTTACAATCTGTTAAATTTGATATATGTACAATTCATTATAGCTTAATTTATTTAATGTTTCAAATTTATTTAGCAGATATCTATTTAGAACATTTTCAAAGTAGATATTGACTTTATTGTTTTATTGCATTGTACTCTATTTAGAAATATTTCGAAATAGAAAAAGGATGAGGTGATACTTTGGGTTTTCCAGAAACATTTAAAGCTCTTTCCGACCCAGTAAGAAGAAAAATATTAGTAATGCTGAAAGACGGAAAAATGTCAGCCGGAGAAATAACAGAAAAATTTGATATGACAGGTGCTACAATTTCATATCACCTTTCACAATTGGAAAAGGCAGGCTTAATATTTGAAACAAAGTATAAGAATTATATATATTATGAAATCAATGTATCTGTGTTTGAAGAAGTTATGTTATGGTTTACACAGTTTGGAGGTAAAAAATGAAAATGAAAATGAAGATTGATAAAATATTGATAATTACTACCGTCATTTGTTTCCTGCCTGTAATTTTGTCCTTAATGCTATATAATCAGCTGCCGAATCAAATAGCTGTTCATTGGGATATAGCTGGAAACTCTGATACTTATGTTTCAAAAGCATTTGCTACTTTTCTTAATTTCAACAAACTTCCTATACTTCTGGTAATATTAGCAGCTCTTATCGGAATCCCTACTGTTTATTCATATTTACTATACAAAAAAAGTCTGTAATAATTATATAAACAAAAGTCGTTTATTTCATAATTCCTTATTTCAATCCTTCTGAAAGTGCATTAAGAAGCACTTTATTTGGATCTTGACTTAGTTCCCAAATAACAGCACCACCAAGTCCTTGGGACTTAATATAATCTGCTTTCAATCCTATGGACTGTTGGTCTTCATAACTTATAAATGTTGTTCCGTTAAACAGCCATGGCACCATAGACTGTTCATGAAAATACCTTGTATAACCTTGTGCGTCAAGATAATTAGTTGCTATATTATTGTAGCTCAATGATTTGGCTCCAGTAAAAGTCTGATATAATCCATTGTTATTATTTTTTGTTGCCTCGTATATGTAACCGTAAAAAGGAATGCCAACAATAAGCTTGTCTGCTGGGAAGCCAGCATTTATCCATGCTTGTACACTTGAGTCTACACTCCATTTATATTGAGGCGAAATATCGTCATTATTGTAGAGCGGTGCATTAAAATCAGAATAGGAATCCCATGTTCCATGAATGTCATAAGTCATAATATTTGCATAGTCAATATATTGATGGAAAAGTTCCGGTTCTGTGTTTCCTATATAATAGTTGCTTGCCCCTCCAGCTATAGTCAAGAGGTAATACTTATTATCAATTAAACCTCGTTCATCAAATTTTTCGCGTACTTTTTTTAATAACAATGTAAAATTTTCTTTGTCTTCAGAGTGTTTTGAATTAGTATCTACTCCTCCCCCAACCGGATACTCCCAATCAATATCAACTCCGTCAAATCCATACTGAATTATAAAATCAACACAGCTGTTTGCAAAAGTTGTTCTGGATGCATCAGTTAAAGCTGCATCAGAAATCTTTCCTGACCAAGTCCAGCCACCTAAAGAAATTAGAGTTTTTAAATTTTGATTTGTTTCTTTAAGTGCTTGAAGAAGTTTGAAGTTAGCAGGATCCTTATCCGGATAACCCAAAGTTATTTTTAAATCTGAGCTTATATTTGCAAATGCATAATTTATATGAGTTAGCTTGCTTACATCTATTTTATCAGGTGTAAAACCAGAATACGCTGACCATGCAGCGTAGTACCCAATTACTTTTTTAGATGTTTCAGGTGAAGAATTTGTTGTTACGGTTACAGTTACAG
>JBASLQ010000123.1:0-2680 GCA_049656425.1 Sedimentibacter sp. | reverse complement strand
GAAAAATAGTAATTGTGCGGTAAATAATCCAAAAGGTACATGTTGTTATCCAGATATTGTTTATGTTTTCAATAAATATAGAAAGATTATAGAAGATTAGATTGATTTACGCCAAGGCGTTGTCATGCCTTTTTTGTGGACTGAGTTGGAGTTCACAGTAAACATACCAGAAGGAATCACTTTAAGAACTTATTTAACAACAGAGAAAGAACAATTATATATCTGTTAATATGTTTATCTGTTCTGCTGTTAGTCATAACTTGTGTTTCATACTCAGGGGATTTTCTATTGTATTTGTAAACTTTGATGTAATCATAAAGAAGTTCATAAGTTCTTCACAATTATATTATATATTACATGATAATTATATAACTTAATAATTGGAAGGTAAATTAAGATGTTAAGTAAAATGACATTATGGGATAAAATATTAATTTTCTCATTAATAGTAATAAGCTTTGCGTGGTTAGGGTTAGCTTTTTTATTTAATTCAAAAGAAGGAACTAAAATTGTTGAAATTGAAGTATATGGAAATTTGGTTGAAAAATTAACTTTAACTGAAAATGCTAAAAATATTTACAGCTTTGAGTTTGCAGAAAACACTGGTTATATAGAAGTTAAGGATGGAGCAGTAAGGATGTTAGAAATGGATAAAGACATATGTCCTGAAAGCATTTGTTCAAAAACAGGGTGGATAAAGGAAGCGTATGAAACTATTGTTTGTATGCCTAATGGAATTATTGTTAACATAAAAAATAATGAAAACAATCTAGAAAAGGATAAGGATATGGATATTTTTTCATTGGTTATATCTACGGGGGACTAAATTGTATAACAATCATAACAATTTAAAATTCATAATTAATTGTACAGATTAATTGTGGAGAAATTATGAAGAAAATACATATTAAACATATAATTTTTCTTCTTAATAACTACATGATGTATTATTAAAATAAATGTGTATAATATAACCAATCATGCTATAATTTTGGTAGTATAAACATTACATTAAAAAGAAAATTAATAAGGTGAAAAAAATGAATGAGAAAATATTAGTTGTTGATGATGAGATTAATCTTTTAAATGTTATAAAAGACTATTTCTTGCGAGAATCCTATGAAGTTTTTACTGCAAACCGAGGAAATAAAGCTATTGAACTTTTTCGCGAAATAGAACCTGATTTTATCATTCTTGATTTAATGCTTCCGGATATTTCAGGAGAGGAAATATGCAGGCTAATCAGAAAGGAATCTGATGTGCCTATTTTAATGTTAACGGCAAAAAGCAGTGAAGATGATAAGGTTACAGGTTTATATATAGGCGCAGATGATTATTTAACAAAACCTTTCAGTCCTAGAGAGCTGGTTGGCAGGGTAAGAGCAATTCTCAGGAGAACTAAAGGCAATTCTGAACTGACTGATTCTTTAGAATTTAATGATAAAGATTTGTTTATTGATATTCCTAAACATATAGTTAAGAAGGCAGGACAAGAAGTAAGTTTAACACCCAATGAATTTAAGGTATTATTAACCTTGGCACAAAATCCCCAGAAAGTTTTCACAAGAAGCCATTTAGTAAGTTTGGCTTTTGGTTATGATTTTGAAGGATATGATCGAACAGTTGACACACATATTAAAAATTTGCGACAAAAAATTGAAGATAATGTTAAAGAGCCAAAATATATTGTGACTGTTTATGGTGTCGGATATAAGTTTGAAGGTGAATAAGATGATAAAAATAAGTGAGCAGTTACGAAAGTATTTTGTAACAATTTCAATATTGTCAATTGCATTTATTACAATTACTTCAAATATAAGTATAAATTATTTTTTTTCAGATTATATTAGGGATTCAAGAAGCAGAGATGATTTAAAAGTAGTTCAGTATGTAGAACGTGTCTACAGCGATTATAAAGAATTAAATTCCCATTCTTTAATGAATATAATGCATTATGCCTTCAGTGAAGATGTTGTCATTCAAATAAGGGATAAGGATAATAATATAAGTTGGAACAGTAGTACATTCGGCATAATGTATGGAATGGTAGATGAATACAGCAATGATGAATGTAATTTTTCGTTTAGAAGGTACCCTTTGGCATATAATGGCGTACAAATAGGAACTATTGATGTTGGGAGACCAAAAAGTATTATATCTAATATAGAAGATGAAAAGTTTTTAATTACTATAAACAGTATATTTGCAGCAGCTTCTATATTGACTTTAATAATTGCAATACGTTCAAGTACTCATATATCAAATAAATTTTTAAACCCAATTTATACAATAAAAGAAAATGCAAAGTTAATAGAACAAGGAAAATACAAAACACTTAATGATGTTAATACTAATACGTTTGAATTGCATGAATTGTCGGTCTCGGTTAAAGAACTTGCTGAAAGATTGAATTATCAGGAATCCCTAAGGAAAAGAATGACTACAGATATAGCTCATGAGCTACGAACTCCTTTGGCTGCAATTCAAAGCCATATAGAAGCTTTTATGGATGGAGTATGGGAACCTAATGATGAAAGACTTTCTGTTATTCATGGCGAAATAATAAGATTAACAAAATTAATCAATGAATTATCCGAATTATCTATTGTCGAAGAAGATGAAATTAATCTTAAATTAAGCACCGTTGATCTTTCTGAAACTTTAAATGAAATCATGGACA
>JBASLQ010000122.1:0-2436 GCA_049656425.1 Sedimentibacter sp. | reverse complement strand
GATGTGAAAATGCTGCATATAAATAAAGACTTGATTTTAAAGCTTTGCCTAAACAATGAAAGCTTTTTGCTAGACTTTCTTCAGTCTCTCTCAAACAAGGCATTGATATTGTCTGATAAATTTACGTCTTTGACTATGAAAACCCTGAGACAATGCATCATTGATTTTTTATTGTTTGAATATTATGCACAAGAAAGCACAAAAATCAAATTAAACATGACAAAAAAAGACTTAGCTGAAAAAATAGGAGTTCAACGTTCATCACTTTCACGAGAATTAAATAAGATGAGAAAAGATGGCTTGATAGATTTCAATTTAAATTACATCACAATAAATGATTTTGATTTATTAAACAAGCTTCCCATAGATAATTAGTTTCTTTACATATAATCTTTTTTGTAAGTTTTGTTGTCATAATCAAATCATTGTCTATTGTATTATCTTTCTAAAAATATATACTTCAATTATGACAAACTTATTATTCCTATAAGTTTTCAAAATTCTTTATTCCCCTAAAACTCCTGTGAAATTGTTTAAGGGAACTTAATAGCGATACTATAAATAAGTCAATAAGTCCATTGCTTAATAGTAGTTTCGCTATTATAATTTTATTTATTTAAATAGAGGAGATTCATGTGGAAAGTATAGCTTCTGACAACTTAATCGAAATCAAGGAAGGCTTTGAAAATATAGTAATATTTGAAATATCCGAAAGTGATAATATTTTTAAACAAATTTCCATAGAAGAGTTTTTAGAAAAATTAAAAAACTATGAATTGAAATCTAAAAGAAGTACAAGTATTATCACCTACGGTTCTTTAAAAATCAATATTAACAGTTCGGATGTATATAGAGATGGAGAAAAAATCGACCTTTCTCCCAGAGAATATAGATTGCTTCGCTTATTTATTGATAATAAAGGTAAAATCTTAACCAGTGAACAAATTATTAATTGTGTATGGGGTGTAGCTTATGCAAATACCGGTATGCTTAGGGTTGCAATTAAAAGATTGCGAATCAAAATTGATCCTATGAACAAATATTTAAAAACCATAAGAGGCAAAGGTTATATATTTGTTGATTTTTAAAAATAAGCGATTACAAGGAGAAAAACGTGTCCCATTCAATAATAACTGAAATGACAAAAAAATTACTTTCGCAATCTTTAAAAAAGCTTTTGAGCAAAAAAACTTTAAATAAAATAACGGTAAAAGATATAGTTAATGATTGCAAACTGACTAGACAAACTTTTTATTATCACTTTCAAGATATTTACGAATTGTTAGATTGGACCTATAAAAATGAAATTGGTCATATACTAAATGATTCTCAGGATGATAGTTGGGAAAATGTTATCAAAAACACATTAATTTATATTCGAGATAACAAATCCATGTTTAACTATACATTGCAGTCTGTTGGGCGTGAACATTTTGAACAATCTATCTATTCGGATTTATACAATTTCAGCAAAAATAAAATAAAAAAGCTTTCTAATGAAATGGAAATTCCTGAAGAAAAAATTAATTTTTTAGCAAATTTACATTCTATCACCTTAATATCTGTAATCATTCAATGGGCTAACAACAATATGAAAGAAAATCTTGATGTTATAGTAAAAATGTTAGATACCACAATTAATGCAGCTACATTGAACGTTCTTAAAGAATATGAGACTGCTAACTAGAGTCCCCCTCTAGATGTAATTTAAACCCCCTAGATAAAATAACCCCCCCTAGTTATATTCTGTCTAGGGGGGTTTTATCAATTAATTAAAGCCTTATTAAATTTATTTATTATTTCTTCAAATGATGCATACATTACTGGAATTATTACAAGTGTAAGAAATGTTGATGCTGTCATACCTCCTATGACCGCAATGGCAAGAGGAGAAAATCTTTCGGAACCAAGAGCCAGCTGCGCTGCCAAAGGAATCATACCTGTTATATCAGACAGAGCAGTCATCATTATAGGTCTGAATCTTGCTTTCACAGCTTGCATTATAGCTTCATTTAATTCGACACCTTCTTTTTTCCTTTCATTGATAAATTCTACCAGCAATATTGCATTGTTAACAACTGTTCCTACCAGAAGTATAAATCCCAAAAGAACCGGCATTGAAATATACTTTCCTGTTAAACCTAACGCGGGGGCTATACCGATTACTACCAAAGGTATCGATGCCATAACAGTAACAGGATGCATAAATGATTTAAACTGTGGCACAAGTATCAAATAAACCAATATGACGGACAAAGATAAAAGAAACATCATGTCTTTTGCAGAATCAGACATGCTTTGCTGTTCTCCGGTCAGTTCTATTGAGTAACCGCTTGGCAGAGGATAACCCTTAATTACTTTGTTAATATCCTTTGTTATGTGGCTGAAAGCTCTTGAATGAGTGTATCCCAATATGTCTATTGTATATTCCAAATC
>JBASLQ010000121.1:0-5841 GCA_049656425.1 Sedimentibacter sp. | reverse complement strand
ACTTAAGATTGAGACATAGATATGGCAGGCGGCTGAATATACAAATAAAGTATTGGAAGTGTGAAGAATATGAATGATTCAAAATTTAAAACCTATGCAGTGATAAATGAAATATGCTCCTTGATTTACTAAAGTAAGGCAGGTGTATTGTGGAAAGGATAATATTTTATACATATAAAGCTGCAATGCATTAGGTTTAAATACAGAAGCATTGAAAGTGTAAGGCTTCTGGATAGACCTTCAGAATTTAACAGAACAATTGAATCATTATAAGCTTACATTGCTAATATACGATTAACAGATTATAATATAAATAAGAATGTAAATTTCTTACATAAATTTATCAAAAGTTAATGAAATCAGGTGAAAGAAATGAAAAGCATAATATTAGATAATATTGAAATTGAAATAGTGAAAAAAAATATAAAAAATATACACCTTACAGTTCATCCGCCTTACGGAACAGTAAAATTATCAGTGCCCGAAAGAATGAGTAATGAAGCGATAAATAAATTCGCAATATCAAGACTGTCCTGGATAAAAAAGCAAAGAGAAAAATATAAGTTTCAAGAAAAAATTGTACCTGCAGAATTTATATCTGGAGAAAGTCATTATTTTTTAGGAACAAAGTATTTATTGAATGTAATTGAAAAAGAGGGCAAACAGCATGCAGAGTTAAGAAACAATGAATATATTAATTTGTATGTAAGACCAGGCAACACTGCAGAAAAAAGAGGAGAAGTGCTGACCGAATGGTACAGAAGTAACTTAAAAACAATTATTCCGGAATATATTGAAAAATGGGAAAAAATCATAGGAGTATCTGTTAAAGAGTGGGGCGTTAAGCTTATGAAAACAAGATGGGGAACATGCAATACACAAGCTAAAAGAGTATGGATTAATCTTGAATTAGCTAAAAAAAATACCATGTGTCTGGAATATATTGTAGTCCATGAACTTGTGCATTTGCTGGAACGTCATCACAACAACATATTTTATGGTTATATGGATAAATTTTTGCCTGAATGGAAAGTTATTCGCAATAATCTAAATAATCTAAATAATCTTAAAAGTAATTAATTAAAATAGTTCAAGTAGTTCAAGTAGCTCAATATTTTAAATTATGGCATTGACTTAGATATTTATATGTGGTATACTCTAAAAAATTAATCTTTAACTCGGTACTGTGATACCGTCAAGATGTGCATAGGTGGTTTGAATTTGCGTATAAAATCCTGACGGTCGGTTAGGATTTTTTTTATGCAAAAAAAATTTATGGAGGTATTTATGTCATCAAAAAATGAAGTGTTTGGCTATTTGCCAGATGAGCGTCCACCAATTATAGGACTTATATTATTTGCATTACAACAAATTGTCGTAATGTTCCCGGCAACAGTTTTAGTTGCTCTTATTACAGGATTTCATGTTTCAACAACAATCTTTGCAAGCGGATTAGCAACATTAGGATTCATATTGGTTACAGGAAGACAAATTCCTCTTTACTACGGTTCAAGCTTTTCATATATTTCAGCAATAGCTTCAATTATGAGCGCTGAAGCATTCGCTGCATATTCTCTGAATGATAAAATTTCAATTGCTCAATTCGGAATAATAATGTCAGGATTTGTTTCAATAATAGCAGGTTATGTAATCCAACGTTCAGGAAAGGATAAAATAGACAAAGTTCTTCCTCCTACAGTAACAGGAAGCATAGCTATGATTATTGGATTGTCACTTGCAGCAAATGCAATGACAAACGCTGCAGCATATCCGGTAGTTGCTGAAAGTCAAGCTTCATTAGCAGGAAGCATGGCTTGGGTAATTGCTATTATAACTTTAATTTCAACTATATTGTATTCTGTATACCTAAAAGGAAAATTAAGCCAGTTACCAATATTGTTTGGGTTGCTTACCGGTTATCTTGCAGCAGTAATCATTGGAGTTGTAACTGGAATTCCGTTTATAACATTTGACACTGTTCAGTCATCAGGAATACTTACATTACCAATATTCACTTTCCCTAAACCGTCATTGACTGCAGTAATAGCTATAATGCCAATCGCAATTGCCACTATTCCTGAATCAACAGCACATGTTTATCAACTTGATATTTATGTTAATGACTTGGCAAAAAAGAAGGGCGTTACTAAAAAATATGATATTGAAAATAAACTTGGCTTAAATTTAATAGGCGATGGTATTGGAGATATGATTTCAGGTTTTATTGGCGGGCCAGCTGGTACAAACTATGGTGAAAATATCAGTGCAATGGCAATCTCTAAAAACTTTTCAGTATCTGTACTCATACTGGCTGCCATCTTAACAATGATAATATCTTGCTTCACACCTCTTATAAATATAATTTATTCAATCCCTACATCAGTAATCGGTGGATTGTCAATTTACTTATTTGGTGTTATAGCAGCACAAGGTATTACGATAATGATGGACAGAAAAGTTGACATGTTCAATTCTAAAAATCTCGCTGTAATTGCAGTAATATTAGTAGTTGGACTTGGCGGAAGTTTTGGGTTTAAAGGCGGAATGATTCCAATGTTTGGAATTCAAGTACCAGCAATTGCAACAGCAGCTGTTGTGGGAATTGTACTGAACTTGCTGCTTTCAATAGGAAATAAATAAAAATACATATATGCTTAGGAGATTCTTTTGTGTTAATTCACTGAGAATCTTTTTTTATTCTTATTAGCTACACATAAATTATATTATCAGTTAATATTAATTGTTATGAGGAATAATATTTCATAGTGGAATTATATTTCATATTAACAAATTTTTGCTAGACAAAATTAACTTAATGTATTATTATATATGTACGGTTACGTTTTCAGTAACCTAAAATTTTAATTTAAAAGGAGGGCTGTAAAAAAAATATAAAATATTGAGATTTAAATTTAACTTTTCATGACAGCAGCAGTTTTAGTTTTGTAATATAGAGCGCCATATTATTATTCTAAAAGAGAAGGCAATATTTATTTTAATATACTAGGCTATAAAATTATTGTGTTTTTTATGCTATTACCGGAGATTAATGTTTTTGATTAATTTTTGTTAATAAAGAATTACTTATATCATTTAATAAAATATGAAGGGAAGGTGTAATAATGAATAATGAAAATAGCAGAGGTCAATGGGGTAGTAACTTTGGCTTCTTGATGGCAGCTGTCGGTTCTGCAGTCGGCTTGGGCAACATCTGGGGATTCCCGTACAAGATGGGAGCTAACGGAGGCTTTGCTTTCTTGATTGTGTATCTGGTGTTAGTAGCCCTTGTTGGTGTTGCGACCATGTTGGGTGAGTTGGCGTTGGGTCGAAAGACAGGTTTGGGTGTTATCGGTACATACAGGGTTTTGTACAAAAAATTTGCGTGGGTAGGTTGGTTGGGCTTTTTCTCGGGCTTCTTAATCCTAGGATTTTACAGCGTACTGGGCGGATACACACTTCGTTATGCATTTGGATTTTTGATAGAGATCTTCAGTGAAGGCGCTGGCTTTGGAAGAATGGGAAGTGGCGAATTTTTCGGATCCTTTATCATCAATGGCGGAGCAAACGTTCTGTTTCATGGAATCTTCATGGCGCTGACGATTACTATCGTTATGGGTGGAATTGCGAGCGGCATCGAAAAGTTCACCAAAGTCGCTATGCCGGCACTGCTGGTGATGCTGCTGGTCGTAATCGTTCGAAGTCTTACACTAGAAGGCGCTTCTACCGGTTTATCGTTCATGTTTGCTCCAAAATGGTCAGCTTTTTCAGAGATAGGTTTCATGAAGGTACTAAAGACGGCCGCCGGGCAGATGTTCTTCTCATTGTCCCTCGGTATGGGATGCATGATTACTTACGGATCTTACCTTAGCAAGCAAGAAAATCTGGAGAAAAATGCTATAATTATTCCTGTTGCAGATTCAATTTTTGCTTTGCTCGCCGGACTTGCAGTTATGCCGGCCGTAGGTGCATTTATGTCTCAGGGGGTAGAAGGCATTTCCTTTGGAGCGGGCCCAGGACTTTTGTTTGTTACGTTGCATCAGGTATTTAGCGTCGGCATGGGTGGATTTATAGGAAATTTGTTCGGCTTCTTATTCTATTTCCTAGTATTCATTGCAGCCATCACTTCAGCTATTTCGCTCCTTGAGGTATGTACCGCATTCTTTATTGACAAACGTGTTGAAAAAGGCGAAAGTACGAACCGTAAGATAATTACCATTATGACTGGAATCGCGGTTTTCGTTGTAGGTATTCCTGTATGTCTGGATGGACTGGGTGCAGGCGTAGCCGGCGGAGCGACCATTGATATTCCGGCTGTTATGTTCGGTATGAGTGAGGTCCGCATGGCATTCGACTGCTGGCTTGACTTCTATGACATGATTGCTGAAGGTGTATTCATGCCGCTAGGCGCAATCTTGATGTCTATACTCATCGGTTGGATACTCAAGACGAAGATCATCAAAGACGAAGTGGAAGCGTCTCCTGGCATTTTGATGAAAACTTACGCTTTCTGGGATATTTGCTACAAGTACATTGTTCCCATTGGAATCTTTTTCGTCTTGTTAGGTCAGTTGGATGACTTCTTTGGACTAGGCATATTCTAGCAAACAATCAATGTCAATATAATAAAACCCGCAAAAATGCGGGTTTTATTATATTCTGTAACTATTAACTACTAATTATTTTAATCTGATTTCCGTCGTAATCGACTTCTAAATTTGTATTAGGTTCTAAATCTTTTGAAATTATCATTCTTGCAATAAGAGTTTCAATATTTCTTTGTATATAACGTTTTAATGGTCTTGCTCCATATATAGGATCATAACCTTGATCTACAATAAAAGATTTTGCTCTTCTAGTTACTGAAACAGTAAGCTGCTTATCTTTTAACCTTCTTTGAAGGTCTTTAAACATTAAGTCTACAATATAAGAAATTTCTGTCTTGCTTAAGGGTTTGTAAAATACAATTTCATCAAGTCTGTTTAAAAATTCAGGTCTGAACTGATGCTTTAATAAATTGTTTACTTCATTTTTAGCTTCTTCAGTTATTTCACCATTTCTTATACCTTCTAATATATAATTAGAACCAAGATTTGATGTCAGTATTATTATTGTATTTTTAAAATCAACAGTCCTTCCTTGAGAATCTGTTATGCGGCCATCATCAAGAACCTGAAGCAAAATGTTAAAAACTTCAGGATGTGCTTTTTCAATTTCATCAAACAATACAACTGAATATGGTTTTCTACGGACAGCTTCAGTAAGCTGGCCTCCTTCTTCATAACCGACATATCCCGGAGGAGCGCCAATAAGTCTTGATACAGAAAATTTTTCCATATATTCGCTCATGTCAATACGAATAATATTGTGCTCATCATCAAACAAAGCTTCTGACAATGCTTTGGCAAGTTCAGTCTTGCCAACTCCTGTTGGTCCTAAAAACAAGAATGAACCAATTGGTCTGTTAGGATCCTGAATACCTGCCCTCGAACGAATTATAGCTTCAGTTACTTTTTCAACTGCTTCATTTTGTCCAATAACTCTTTCGTGTAGAATGTCATCAAGCTTTAAAAGTTTTTCACGTTCACCTTCCATTAGCTTTGCTACAGGAATACCTGTCCAGCGTCCTACAATTCTTGCTATTTCTTCTTCTGTAACTTTATCTCTCAGCAATGTTGTTTTACTTTGCGACTTTTCCGCAATGAGTTCTTCTTCCTCTAAAGATTTTTGAAGAAGAGGAAGTTTGCCGTATTTTAATTCGGCAGCTTTGTTTAAATCATAATTTCTCTCAGCTTTTGCAATCTCTGCATTAACTTTTTCAATTTCTTCTCTAAGACCCTGGAC
>JBASLQ010000120.1:0-2433 GCA_049656425.1 Sedimentibacter sp. | reverse complement strand
AAATATAATAGTTTGTGACAGAACAGGAGCAATTTATAAAGGCAGAGAAAAAATGAATGATGCAAAATTATTGCTTGCTCAAACAACAAATCCTGAAAATATTAAAGGAAGCTTAGCTGATGTTCTTGTAGGTGCAGATGTATTTATAGGTGTTTCAACGTCTGATGTTGTTAAACCTGAAATGGTCCGTACAATGAATAAAGATTCTATAATACTTGCAATGGCAAATCCTACTCCGGAAATTATGCCTGATGTTGCTAAAGAAGCCGGTGCAAGAATTATAGGAACAGGTCGTTCAGATTTTCCAAATCAAATTAACAATGTAATAGTGTTCCCTGGAGTATTCAGAGGAGCTCTGGACGTAAGAGCTAAAGAGATAAACCTGGAAATGAAACTTGCAGCTGCTTATGCAATTGCAGATTATATTGATGAAAAAGATTTAAATGAGGATAATATAATTCCAAGTGCATTGGATAAGGGTGTTGCTAAGGTAGTAGCTGAAGCTATTAAAGTAGCAGCAAAAAAATCAGGTGTAGCAAGAATATAAATTTAGTTATTAATATAAAATATAAATTAAATTTTATATAAAAAATTATTAGGAGGAAATTATGAAAGATTACAAAATAATGGGAATAAACCTTCCAGTTTATTTAACATTGCTTATCGTACTTTTAATTGCTATTATTTTTGATGTACTCCCTGGAGGCATGATTGGAGCCTTTGCATTTATGATGATTGTTGGAGCACTGTTTGATGTAATAGGTAACAATACACCTATTGTCAAAACTTTTTTTGGAGGAGGACCAATTGTCATCATATTTGGGTCAGCAGCGCTTGTATATTATAAGGTGCTTCCTGAATCTGTCACTGAAACTGTAACAACCTTCATGAAAGGCGGCGGTTTTCTTGACTTTTACATTGCTGCCCTTATTACTGGTTCAATATTAGGAATGAGTAAAAAACTTCTCATTAAGGCTGCTGTAAGATACTTCCCAACTCTTATTGGAGGTGTAGTAGTGTCTCTAGCTTTTGTCGCTTTAGGAGGTATGCTATTTGGACAGTCTCCAGCTGAGTCAATAGCATACATCGGTATTCCTATTATGGGAGGCGGTATGGGTGCTGGAGCTGTTCCTATAGCAGAAGTGTTTTCAAAAGGACTTGGAGTCCCATCAGAAACTATTTTGTCTAGACTTGTTCCTGCTGTAGCTTTAGGAAATGCAATGGCAATTGTATTTGGAGGACTTTTAGACAGACTTGGTAAAGCAAGACCTGAGCTTAGTGGAAATGGAAAACTCATGGAAATTGGAGAAGATGATCTTAAGGAAAAAGAAAACAATGATGATGACCCTATAACTATTTCAGACTATGGTATTGGTATAGCAATAGCATGTACTTTCTTTGCATTTGGTAATATAGTAGGATACGTTTTAACTACATATGTGGGCTTGGATGTACATCCTTATGCATGGATGATTATTTCCGTTGCATTAGCAAAAGGTTTCAATTTATTGCCTCATAAATTTGAAAAAGCTTGTGCTAATTGGTATAAATTTGTTGCTTCAAACTGGACATCGGCACTTCTTATGGGTATTGGTATAGCTTATACTGATCTTGGCCAAGTTATTTCAGCACTCTCACCAGTTTTCTTAGTTCTAGTGTTCCTTGTAGTTTTTGGTGCTGTAGTCGGTACAGCTATTGTAGGTAAAATGGTTGGTTTTTATCCTATTGAAGCAGCAATCACAGCAGGATTATGTATGGCTAACATGGGTGGAACAGGAGATGTTGCTGTTTTAACAGCTGCACACAGAATGGAACTTATGCCATTTGCTCAAATTTCATCAAGGCTTGGTGGAGCACTTATTATTCTTCTTGCTACATTTATTGTACCAATTTTATTTGGATAATAACTTATAAAGAAAGATATACAGAAATGGAATAATATAATATAATATTAAAATAAGCTCACTGTCTTAAGGTGAGCTTATTGTGTAATTTTGAATTAAGCTTTCAAGTTTTCTGAGAACAATATATGAAGAGAGGTTTTAAGATGCATGCTATTGAAAAAATACTGGCTAAAAATAGCGGAAAATTAATCGTTAAAACAGGAGAAATTGTTACAGCAAAAATTGATTTTGCTGAAGTAAATGATTTATATTTACAAACAATTTATTCTTTTAAAGAAATGAATGGCGAAAAGGTATGGGATAAAGATAGACTGGCATTTGTATTTGATCATTATGCACCTGCACCAACCATTAAAACTGCTCAAATTCACAAAGAAATGAGAGAATTCGCAAAGGAAAATAATTTGACTTATCATTTTGATGTCAATGCAGGAGTATGTCATCAGGTTATGGTTGAAAGCGGACTCATATATCCAGGTGCCATAATAGTTGCCACAGATTCGCACACAACAACTCATGGTGCTCTTGG
>JBASLQ010000119.1:0-3673 GCA_049656425.1 Sedimentibacter sp. | reverse complement strand
TCCTCCTATAGTAAAACTGCGCTTTCAGGTATTTTTTTTATTGATCTGTCAATACTGTTTCCAAAATATATAGCTGTAAAGCTAATAATCAATAATATTACTAATAAAAATATCTTTTTTTTCATATAAATCACCTCATAAGTATTATTTACAAAAATAATTTTTGAATACTAAAAAAAAGCACTATAAGTGCCTTTTTTAATATTAACTGTTAATTTTTTCAATATTTTATGAGTATAATCATTTAAATTTAGAGTATTTTCAATTAATTGTTTCTGCATTTATATAAAAAAAGAAATTTATGATGCAAATAATTAATACTTAAAACAAAAAGGCCTTACCCTTTTTAATATTAAGAACATAAAATAGTCTCCATCCTTATATATAGTAACGAAAACTATTTTATTGTTTTCATTTTCATTATTGACTATTTATATTACAGTATTGCTATTTCTTAGAATTAATTGTTTTTCTCATAATTACTTTTGTCCCAATATCTTTTTCAGATAATACAACAAGCTCGTCCATAAATGTCTCCATAACAGCGAATCCCATACCGGAACGTTCCAATTCTGGTTTTGTTGTATATAATGGTTCTTTTGCCTTTTCTACATTTACTATTCCACATCCGAAATCTTCAATAATAATTTCAACCATCTGTCCTTTGATTCTGCACTGTATTTCTATATCTCCAACACTATTTTCATAACCATGAATAATTGCATTTGTAACTGCTTCTGAAACAGCAGTTTTAATATCTGATATTTCCTCAATAGTTGGATTTAAACTGGAACAGAATGCTGCAACTGCCGCTCTCGCAAAGGATTCATTTGTAGAATAGCTTGGTATTTTTATATTTACGTAATTATTTTGCATCTTATCCCCCTATTTAATATTAATAATTTTACCGATGCCGCTCATATCAAGAATTTTCCTGACTTTCTTGCTTGCATTTACTATCTCAATGACTCCATTGCGCTTTCTTATAACTTTGTAGCGTCCTATTACAAATCCAATACCTGAGCTGTCAATGAAATCAAGACTTTTTAAATCTATTACTATTTTATTGTATTTCTCGTCTTTGATTTTTTCATCAATCAATACTCTTGATTCATCTGCGCTATGATGGTCCAAATCACCTTTGAGCTTGATTGTCATAACTTGACCTGATTCAACAAATTCTAAATTCATAATTACCAAATCCTTTCTATACAATGTACAAGCTATTATACAATAATAAAAAGGATTTTTCCTTGACTAGTTTTGTTGCATTTTGTCGATTATTAAGTAAATTCCAAGTAATTAATATTTTAATTATAAATGAGGAAGCATTATAGAAAATTCCGATCCTTTTCCAAGAGTACTTTTTACTTTAATTTTACCCTTGTGTCCTAAAACTATTATTTTGGCAATGGATAAACCAAGACCATGGCCTCCTATTTCTTTGCTTCTTGATTGTTCAGCTCTGTACAGCCTTTCAAATATCTTTTCTAAATCTTTCTTTTCAATTCCAATGCCTGTATCTTCAACTTTTATAACATAATAATCATCTTGTAAAAAGCTTGACATCATAATATATCCATCTTGAGGAGTAAACTTCATTGCATTATCAATTAAAATTCTTATAGCTTGCTTTATTCTGTTTATATCTCCGTATATATTAGCATCATCATAAAATTTGAAATAAAATTTATGTTTTGAGTCAATCATTTTTGTTTCTTTTTCAATTTCATTGAGTATTATAGAGATTTTAAAGTCTTCTTTTGTATATGTTAATGCGCTTTTATCGCTTCTTGCTATAAACAACAGTTTTTCTATAAGATCCTGCATGCTTTCGGTTTCATTTTTAATAGCGCTGATGGACTCTTCAAGTACAGCTTTATCATTTTTGCCCCACCTGTCAAGCATATTTACATATCCTTTTATAACAGCAATTGGTGTTCTTAGTTCATGAGAAGCATCAGAAACGAATTGCTGCTGTGTTTTGTATCCTTCCTCAATTCTATCCATCATTTCATTGAAAGTTTGTGAAAGCTCTTTTAATTCATCCTGTGTGCCCTTAATATCTAATCGCATGTTAATGTTGTTAACAGTAATTGTCTTTGTGATTTCTGTCATGTTTTTAATCGGGCCTATGAGTTTATAGCTTGTTCTTGAAACAATAGGAACAAAAATGAAAAGTCCTATTGCTCCTGATATGAGTACCAAAAAGCTTATTCTTGCTGCATCATTTAATAAATTGACTGCATTGTAGCTTATATTGACATAATACATTGAATTATCATATATAAAGCTTGATGAATATATATACTCTCTGTTATAAAACATTTTTTCTAAAATTACAATTATATTGTCTGAATATCTATTTTGAGTATCAGACGGATATACTGCATTTAAATTGCTGTCAAAAATTTCAATTGAGCTTATATTGTTATCTCGTGCCATATGATTAATATTGCTGTAATTAGGAAATTCACTTACAATTTTACTTATATCATCTGTAATTATATTGCTTTCCAATTTTTGAAGTTCGAATATTAAGTAACCTGCCGACGTTATCATTGCAACTATTAATATAATTATAATGTAAATAAAAAAATACGATGTTGAAATCTTAAATGCAATAGAAAATTTAAACCTTTTTAAAATGTTTACCATAAACTTTGCCAACATTTTAAACGGATAAAGCAGTATGTAAATTATTGCTTTAAATATAGTTTTTATCATAAGAGATCCTTCAATCGCGTATTATATATCCCACACCTCTGACTGTATCAATAAGATTAACATTGTATTTTTGATCAATTTTGCTTCTTAAATATCTGATGTACACATCAATTATATTTGTGTCACCAAAATAATCATATCCCCAAACTTTATCTAATATTTTTTCCCCTGTTAATACAATGTTTTTATTAATCATCATAAATTCCAACAGTTCAAATTCTTTTTTTGTTAATTCAACATTTTCATTGTCATATTCAACTTTGTAGTTGTTTTTTGACAATTTCAACTTCCCTATTTCCAGCAATAAAGCTTCATCTTTTTCCTTATTTATGTTTTTCCTTTTAAGGAGTACCCTTATGCGTGCTAAAAGTTCCTCAACAGCAAACGGCTTTGTCATATAATCATCTGCACCTATATCAAGGCCGGTGACTTTATCTGATATATCATCTTTTGCAGTAAGCATGATTACCGGAACTTCCGATGTTTGCCTTAATCTTCTGCATACCTCAATTCCACTTAACCCAGGAAGCATTAAGTCAAGAATTATCAAATCCACATCAGATGATTTCCCTTTTTCAAGCCCATCTCTTCCATTGTTGGCTATATCTACATCGTATCCTTCATATTTTAATTCTAGTTCTAAAAATCGTGCTATCTTATGTTCATCTTCAACTATTAAAATTTTCTTTTTATCCATAGCACACCTCGTTTTCTTATTATTATACTATTTATAAGCTCAAATATCAAATATTTTAAACAAATATATACATATCAACAAATGAAATAACATGGAATAACATGCTGTAAGTATATGCCACTCAAAGAACTTGTAATCTTAACAATCAAGTATGTTCGACAATTGCCTGCTTACAATTCAATTACTTGTGAAACAATAATATCAGGTCAATGACCTGATATTATTGTTCAATTGTTATTCAATAATTAT
>JBASLQ010000118.1:0-2583 GCA_049656425.1 Sedimentibacter sp. | reverse complement strand
TAATTAGGGATACTATGAAAACGAAAAAATTCACAAGGAGGATAAATATGATAACAATAAAAGATGTTGCCAGACTTGCAGAAGTATCAATTTCAACCGTTTCAAGGGTTATAAATGATTCTAAACCTGTAAGTCCTGAAGTAAGAAGAAGAGTTTTAAAAGTTATAGAAGAAACAGGATACAATCCAAATGATGTAGCAAGAAGTTTAGTTACAAGAAGATCGTATTTAATAGGTGTTATTATAAATAATTTAGCTCAAAGCTATGTTGCTGATATAGTAAGAGGTATAGAGGAAATAGGGAAAATGTATGGTTATGACATTTTACTATGCAGCAGCTATTCCAGCAAAGAAACACAGGAAAAATATTTACAGTTATTGGACAGAAAACAAGCAGAAGGATTATTTTTGGTAGGTAACAAGTTTGATGAAGAAATAATTGAACTTGCAAAAGGATTAAATAAACCTTGCATATATTTTACAAGAGATATTCATGAAAACATGAACTATATTTCAATTGACTGCAATGCTGCTATTTATGAAATGACAAATTATTTAATTAAAGAAGGACATAAGAAAATAGCATATATTTCTGACTTTGAAGACAGAACTTCAGCTGAAGCTGATAAAATATCCGGTTACCAGAAAGCTGTTGAAGACAATGAACTTCAATATTCCAAAGTATATGTTGTTGGAGGAAGCAAGCACAGCAAAGCATATGAATTAGGAAAATCAATTGTTAAAGACTCCGTAGAATTTTCTGCTGTTGTATGCAGCAATGATGAAATAGCAATAGGTGTTTTAAACAGCTTTATTGATAACAACGTTAAAGTTCCTGAAGATGTATCCATTGCAGGTTTTGGAAATATCAGAGAGTGCAGGTTTGTAAGACCAGAGCTTACAACAATAGGAGAACCATATTATGATGTTGGAGCAGTTGGTATGAGAATGCTTATTAAAATGATAAAAGGTGACAAAACTCAACAAGGCTTAATGGAACTGCCATTTATTTTAGAAAAAAGAAAAAGCGTAAAAACATTAATTTAACAATAAATAAGCAACAGGAAAACATAAAAAATTACTGTTCAATTGCTCATCAATTGTTATAAATTGTTGAATTTAAATGAAAACTAATATTAATTCAATGACAAATAATGCCATAAAAGACACATGAATCCCCCTATAATAAATGTTATCATCTAATTTATTATAGGGGGATTACAAATGAAAAACCGATTTATTTACATAATGATAATTTCTTTGCTTTTTAGTTATAATTCAATTGATAATTACCAATACTACGAAGAAATAGAAAGTATCGAATACTTGCTTAATGAACGTATAGTAATAATGAATGAATTTCTTTATGGTTACAAGAATATGAATTCATTAGAAAATAAGCTGGATAAAATTGAAGCAGAGAATTTGTTGAAAAACGACTTGGATATTTTATACAAAGTTATTGATAATCCAACTGATTATGAGCTTGCTTTAAATGTACAGGTTGATAAAATCAACAGTTTACAGCAGACTGAAAACGGACTTCAAATCAATGCTGACTTGAAGTGGCTTATGAGCGGTTATGATGGTGAATTCAGCATGGTAAAAAATTATAACATAAAATGTGTGGAACTGGAAAAACAGATGTATCTTGCATCGTTAATATATAATGAATAGAAATAGGAGACGTTATGGAAAATAATAAACTTCTTTATAAAAAGCATTTTATTTGGGATAAATTAAACAATGAAGGGAAAGCGGACGTCTTTAAAGTTGCAGATGACTATAAAGCATTTATAGATGCATCAAAAACAGAAAGACTTTCAATCAAGGAAATAATTAAAAGAGCAGAAGCTGAAGGCTTTGTTAATATATTAGACCAGAAGGAAATTCAGCCGGGAGCAAGACTTTACTATGTAAACAAAGGCAAAGATGCTGTTTTGGCAGTTGTAGGAAAAGAAAATATTGAAAATGGTATGAATATAGTTGGAAGCCATGTTGATTCACCACGTATTGATTTAAAGCAAAATCCATTGTATGAAGAACATGGTATTTCTCTTTTGAAAACTCACTATTATGGCGGAATAAGAAAGTACCAGTGGGTTACAATTCCACTTGCACTTTACGGAACAGTTGTCAAAGAAAATGGAGATATAATTGAAGTTGCCATAGGTGATGACGAAAATGATCCTGTATTTTATATTACAGACCTACTTCCACATTTGGCAAAGGATCAAAATGATAAAAAATTATCAGAAGCAATTGAAGGAGAAGGACTTAATGTTATTATAGGCAGTCTTCCTTCTGAAGGAAAAGATGATGAAAAAAAATTTAAACTAAATGTATTGAAAATTCTCAATGAAAAATATGGAATGATTGAAGAAGACTTTCAAACAGCAGAACTTGAAATTGTTCCTGCGGGAAAGTCCCGCGATGTAGGACTGGACAGAGGAATGGTAATGGCATATGGCCACGATGACAGAGTTTGTGCATATACTTCACTAAAAGCAATATTGGAATTAGAAAATCCGGATATAACTGCAATTGCACTGTTTGCAGAGAAAGAAGAACTAGGTAGCGTAGG
>JBASLQ010000117.1:0-3802 GCA_049656425.1 Sedimentibacter sp. | reverse complement strand
CCCAATGATTTTCTATATCAGTAAATTTAGTTTTTAAATATGCATTTGTATCGTATGGCAAATCATTTAACCTGCAAAATACAGTTACCATTTCAGCTCTTGTAATAGGTGAATCAGGCTTAAAATTAGAGTTGCTGCCACTCATATATGCCGGAAGAATATTTTCATAATAAGTTAAATCATCATCTGTTTCTTTATATGCCAAACCTTTATTTTCAAACAAATCTTTGGTGTATTTATAATCGTGAACTTCCAAATTTATTTTATGTTTTCGCAATATTTTTCTTGAGTCTATTTCAACTGATTCAACAGTTCTGTTTCCGGCATTATCCACAACAGTAAAAATATAGTCACCGTCATAATCGATTACAGTGCTGTGCGTATATGTGAATTTTGATTTTACACCACTGATGTTGATTGGAACATATTTTCCATCGAATGTAATCATATAAGACAGGCCAAAATCATCTTGTATTTCTAAATAAAAGGTATTATCACTAAGAAAATCAACATTAACATCCGGCCGTCTGTAATCAATACTATCTATGTTAAAATTAAATAAATTTTGAGATGAACCGGATTCGGATTTAACTAAAACTTCATAGCCTCCATTGTCATCATAAATATCCTTTGCCGGAGATGTTGTATAATTTTGATTGTTAGTAAAATTATAACCGTGATATTCTACCAGAGCACTGTAGTTGTCATAATTAACTGGTGAAAGTTTAATTAAAAGATAAAATTCGCCTTGCTTTACTATTTTATAATCAAACGACTCATCGTCAATAACTATATTTAAATCATAGGGCAGATCATTATCCAAATTATCTATATAATAATTTACTTCATTTGTAACAGCAGTGCTGTCAGGCGCTGTGACAGTTCTCATTTTGTCAATATCCATGTGAAATAATACTTGCATTTTTTCATAGTCATACATCAGTTCATAACTGAAATTTATTTCATCATCATCTGAATCCGAGTCTGAATCTTCTTCAATACCTTCAGTAGTATAAATAAATGTTTTTTTATAATTAGCATAATAAACAGTAAATGGATATTCTCCATCTTTATCAGCAACAAAGGAAGCACTTTTTCCATTTACAAAATAACCAGAAGGCAAAAATATGTAATATGTGTCATCTTCATCATCTTCAATTGTTGATCCGTTTTGATAACGAGATGGAGTAATTGTTATTTCTTTAAAATTTGTGCCAGCAACTTCACTTGTTGTGAATTTAGCTCTTAAGTAATTGCTTTCTGCTCCGTAGCTTGTACTGAAAATGCTTGAAATTAGCAAGAATATTATTATTAAAAGTGTAAGTTTTTTCATTATAAGCTCCTAACTGTTTCTATATAATTGAAGCTGCCTGTCATACAAATATTGCATTATTACTGACTCGTTATACCTTGCCATTTTTGCAAAAGAACATCCATAGTTTAGAGTTTCAATTTCATCATTATCATTATCATTATCTTTCTTTATATCAATTCTTATAACTTTCGCATTGATTAAAATCAGTTGAGATTTAGAGTATTTAAAATAAAAAGTGATTTTATCATTAATTAAAAGGTCGTAGTTAGATGATATTAACATTCCACCAATGCTTAAATTAAGAATATTTATTTTCATATTAGGAACTTCTTCTGTTATGTCTTTATCATTTCTCATGAGTGTATCTATGTAGAAAGATAAATCAGTTCGAACTTTTAAGGAGTTTCTTCTTTCAACATTTTCTTCTTTGCTTTTAATATGAGCATTAAGCTGATTCCTTGTTGCAACACCTATTTCACATAAATAAGGAGAAATACCCACAAGTTCATTATATATTTCTATATATACTACAGTTCTAGCATTTAATATTGGAAGTTCATTTCCTTTTATTTTAATTGTTGAACTGTTAATGTTTAACAAGTGCCCATTTCCCAGCAAGTTCTTATTCTTATCATATATTTTAACTAAATGTTCTAAGTTGTCCATAATTAAACCTCGTTTTTAGTCAATTTAAAATTCAAAAAGTAAATATAAATGTCAACAATTGCGCTGAAAAGTTCATCTGGGATTTCACTTCCCACATCAAGCTGTGAAAGGATGACTGAAAGAGAGTCGTCCTTATATACGGGTACACCATTTTCTTCAGCTATTTCAACTACTTTGTTTGCAATATATCCTGATCCTGAAGCAATTACCACAGGTGCTTTGTTCTTATTTGTATCATATTTAAGAGCAACTGCTCGTTTTGAATTTGAATTATTTTTATATTGTGACATCTACACTGCTCTTCCTTTCTGATAAATTGCTGAAAATTTCATGAAATTTTCTTTTCTTAACACTTTCGTATATATTTAAATTTGAAACAGATAAATTATTGTCGCTTAATATTTTATTTAAGTCATTTTTAATTAATCCAATTGAATTAATTAAGTTATTAGGAACAAAAATTTCAAGTGACAACTTTGATTCTTTTAGAACTAAAGTTGTTTCGAAATATCCGACATTTTGTATGTCAAAAGTTATAAATGCTTTGTAAATCGGGGAATAATCACGTTTGTTGCTTTTTTTATCCGTATCATTATCATTATATTCTTTTCCAATCCATACTTCTGAAAACATAAACATGCCATTGAAATTCAAAGGCAAAAACATATGCGTTAGTGGAATATGTACGTTCTGGCTAAATAACAGGGAATTTGCCATATCTTCCATTACACCTTTATTTACTACATTATCGCTGTCTTTTATACCTGATTCAATCAATTTCAAAAATGAATCAATGGAATCATTTTTAGTATTTGATGAAGTTTCATATGTATTAATAAGTGACATTTTTAATGTTTGCATATCATTGTCATCAATATTAAAGTTGTATTTAATAAATTCAAATAAATTATCCAAGTCATCTGAAAAATTATCTTTTGATGCAGACTCTAACCTTACTATGTTGTGTATAAGTACAGAAACATAATCTCTCACAGGACCGAAATCATTCATTTTTGATATATAACGGCCAACAAATGGCAAAATATCATTTTTTAAAACATTTAAATTAATGTCAGTGCTATTTGTTGAATAATCTGTAACGAGCTTATCAGTAAGTTCATTAAAAGATTTCTTTAATATATCAGGTAGATTTTTTTCTATATTTTTAAGAGCTGCATTAATTGACTTATTAGTATCTTCTACTGAAACAAAGCAATCATAGCTTCTTAGAAAGTTTCTTAAAATTATTTTAAAATCTTTGCTATCAGGGTTGCTCTTCATTAAGTTTCTTAAAGAATTAAAAAAGTCACCATTAAATTTAGTATACGAGCCTTGTTGTAATTTAAGAAAATTTAAAATTTCAGATTGATTCATTTCAATGCTTTTAATAAAAGTTTCAAACAAAGTACTTAGTGTGGAATCACTTTTAATGTTATGATTAATAAACTGTTTGTTTAGAAGAAGCTTTTTTGCATTTTCAGATAAAACCGGAGAATTTTGCAATGATTTAATAAATTTGTCAAAAACTGAATCCGGATTGTAATTTAAAAGATTTTTACCCGTTTGATTGCTTGGATCCTGCTTAGTGGGCCGTGTAACTTTAGTTGGGTCGATTACATCAAAAGGTAAAACCTGCTCAGGTTTAGTTTTTGGTTTGATTATATTAGTATCACTTATGGTGCTATTTGTTTTTATATTTATATTATTATCAATCATAGAGTCTCCTGTAAGGTACAACCTTCTTATATAATATTATACCAAAAAATTCAAAACTTTGCTATTATTATATCGGCATATAAATGATTAAAATAAGTAGTGTTA
>JBASLQ010000116.1:0-1522 GCA_049656425.1 Sedimentibacter sp. | reverse complement strand
ATATTCTGTAAGTCTTTCATTCCTCCAAGAGTCTATTAGCTGTCCACGGCATATATCATGATGTTCATTTATCTTTATAATTGTGCTTTCAATAACTCTAGATACTTGGGTGGACTCTCCACCAGATAACTTTAACTTATTAATATATTCATTGAGAATATAGTCAAATTCTTCAATGTGTCTTTCATCATAATGGTTATATGCTAGGAATGGATTTTCATATTGTTCACCATTAATGCAATACTTTATCTGCTCCATTAATCTTGGTCGATTCTTTGTTTCTGCCTTTAAATACTGTTCCATAAAACAAAGCAAGTCATTATTTCTGTTTGGAGTATATCTAATGCATACCCTCAAATCATCTATAATGCCTTGCTTTTGTTCTCGATAGGATTCAATTTTTTCTTGTTTCTTTACTTCTTCTACACTTTCATTTATCACTATCTTCCACCTGCCTTTCCAAATAATATTTCTTTATATGCTGGAGCATGGACAGCAAGATTATATCTTTCATTACCACATTTATATAGGCAGACCCCTCGTTGTGGAAATTTAATAAGATTGTATTCTGATTCCTCAAGTTGCAAAGTATCCATATAAAACTGCTTATCAATATTTCCTGCGTTAAATAAAAAAGCGTGTGCTGGAATTGAAAACAGCGGTTTAGTTAGCTCCTTAATGCCTTCAATATTGAAGTCCTCAAGGTTTTGACTACTAAGTATTACGGCTGATTCTTTCTTTCGCACTCGCTTCATAAAGTTACGGATATATTCTATTGCAGTCAGATTTGTAAGGAACAAATACAGCTCATCAATACCAGCTGCAGTATTTCCTTCCGTTAATAGTTTATCTGACATAAAGGATAATACATTAAACAGTAATGCGTTCTTTACATTTTTACTAGCCTGTAATAACCCTTTTACACCAAATACAATAAACCGATTGGAGGTTATATTGGTATGTCCATTGAAAAATTTACTTTCTGTACCTTGGCACATGGAATGAAGTCCAAGCAGGATTTCCTGTAATAATTCTTCCGTGTAAAGCTGATATTTTCCCTTATCATAGCCTTTATATTCTTCCTCTATTAATGTATATAGGTCTGAAAGAATAGGATAATCAACAGATTCTAATTTACTGAAATTTGTACTGTCACTGATTCCCCATTTGGTATAAAGTTTGCCAAGCATAATTTCAATGACATCAATATGCCTATCATCAAAATCTTTATAACACCTAAAGAAGTCTTTTAAAAAACTAATGTGCTGACTTAGCTTTGTCGCTTGTCTAAATGCAAGAGGAGCATCTTTGTCCTGCGGACTTCCTCCCTCATCCCAAGTCTTTGGTTCTAGTGGATTTATCATATATTCTCCACTCATTAAATCTACAAAGCATCCACCTATATTTTCTGCTAGTTCCACATACTCATGCTCTGGATCAAGGCATATAACATTCTTTCCTGATTCTAAGATATTGCATAATATTAGTTTTAATAAATAGCTTTTTCCTTGTCCTGAATTAC
>JBASLQ010000115.1:0-3741 GCA_049656425.1 Sedimentibacter sp. | reverse complement strand
GTATCACATTAAGTCGTGACGCCTCTGCAACTTTGCTATTGATTTCACATCCTTTAATATCATATCCAGAAAACAAGCCTTCTAATATAACTGTCCCAACACCGCAACATGGATCAATCAATCTTTTTGTTGTATCCCCTTGGGCTGCGAGATTGATTAATACTTTTGCTATATTTGCATCCAAGGCACTAGAATAAGAGTGTGGCTTCTGTTTATGAGCTCTCCAAAGATAATTATTTTCAACTAATTCACCTAAATACCATCGCTCTTTATAGCATGAAATTCCATATTTTATCTTTGGAGAATTAAAAGACGGACATCCATAGATTCGTAGTCCAACTTCTTTTGAAATCTTTTTCCCGTTTTTAAAGTGTGGGTCACCACTTTCAAGTTCAACATACTTAACCAAAAAACCATTTGCTCTAAAATCATTTATTATGATTAATTCAAGAATATCTTCTAATGACTCCGTTTCATAAATGATTTTTATTCGATTCTTGATAAAAGGACTGATTGAAGGATCTATTTCCTTGTTTGAAAAAAACACTTTTTCTTTTATTTGAACTCCAAAAAGTGCTTTTTCTTCAAAGGCACATAACTCATTTTCTTGTTCTTTATAATTTACATTATAGATATATCTAAAGTTTTTCATTAATCTCCCTAGTAAAATCAGCAGCAGCATCTTATTCACTCTTGTGATTTCCCTTGTCGTATTCGACATTTCATAATTCATCATACCATTTATAAAAGCAAAATCAAAAAATAAGTTAATACGCACTGCCAGGCACCGATGTCAAAGATGCAGCCTATCAGTCTGTGTAAACTAAATCGTCCGATAATTTTTGATTAAATAACAAAATAGTTTTTCAGAGGTTTCCAACAGAAGCTATAGATATTAAAAATTTATGAATAGTACTTTTGAAACTTGCTCTTTGGTTTATTAGGAATTGTCATCTTTATTTTTCCATCTAGAAGCAATGGAGCAATGTATGTCTTGATAAAATAAGATGGTGCTTCAAACCCAAATTTATCTGCAAGTTCTTCCCTAGAACGTGGTGTACGACAGTAATCTAAAATCTCCTGTTCTTTATTAACTTCTTCCCCCTGCTCAGCTGCCTTTTTATAAAATATAACTTTGAATACCCCTCGTCTATCAATAAATACAGGAGATGGCATACCAGCATTCTTAAGCTCTGCTACTATAGTAGGGATTCCCGAGAATCGGTTTTCTGTATCAATCATAATTTCTAAAGCCCCCGCCATAAACGGATTCCTAGTATCAGCTGATGCTTTACCCAAATCATCTACTGTTATTCTTCCATAAAGACCACCCGGATTTTCAAGTTCCAATCTATCCTCATACATTACTAATCGTATTGGAGAACGATCTGTGTGTACGCTATAATCTCTGTGTATTAGAGCATTCAGTATAATTTCTCTAACTGCCTTTATAGGGTATTCAGGTTTATCCGCGCGAGTTCCCTCATCAGTTATGATAGTCTTAACTTTCATATTTCTTCGAACAAAAGCAAGTGTACTTTCCAACATTTGTGTAATGGTACCTTCGATTCGCTTGTTATCTACAAATCGTTCACCATCATTGCCAAGATCTCCTATTTCCTTACCATGTACTACCATTGCAGTTACACTAAGCTGTGGGAAAAATTCCTGAGGATATTCACTCAGTAGCATTAATCCCGTTAATGTAGGGAGTCCATCTTGACTGATGCCCTGAGTTTCAAGTATTCGCTCATTATCAAGATTTAATAAATTCTGTTTTTGTCTACGTAGCTTTATTAGGTATTCCGTTAGATTGTCCTTTGAAAGATTTTTCATTGTTGCTCTATCAACAGTTCGAAGTTCATCATGTGTTCTTCTTTTAAATGCTTCATAACTATATATTTCATATTCCGTCATAGGCTGGTCTGAATCACCAACACGAATATAAGATCCACGTAATCTTCCTGCACCCTTATAAAAACATGGTTTTTCATAAATATCTAACTCGGAAATTTCAGCACTAACTACCAATTTATCATCCATTTGAGCAACCGTAAATAATGGTCTTACAACTGGTTCCATCTGTAAGGATTGCTCCATAACCTTTTTTTGCAGGTCCTGTACATCATATACACCAGTCACTTCATAACCACCGTTTTCGTCAATTCCGAAAATAATTATACCGCCACCAGGCTGGTTAGAAAAGCTTGATAATGTATCATAAAGCTTTGATGGTGTGCCTCCTGCTGCCTTTTTAATTTCAATATGCTGTTTTTCGCATTTTTCAGGAGTAACTTTTTTCACCAATTGCATTAATTCTTCTTCTAACACAAGATATCCCTCCTTTTTACCACTATCATACTATAATTTTATGCAAATTTCAAGATTTTATGCAAATATTTTTATATTTTAGTTGAATTTTTATATTTTAGTTAAATTTTATTTAAGTTTCAGTTGTTCGTGAACGCAGAATCCCTTTTGAAATTTCAGCAAGTGCAGATCCGTTCTACAGTGAAGAAAACCATAAACGATTAATAAAGTCAATTGATTCCTTAAATTCAAGAAAAGGCACTGTCCATGAGTTAATAGAGGTGAGCGATGAAGAAGGTATGGACTGATGAGGCTTGGGAAGATTACGTTTATTGGCAGACCCAAGACAAGAAAACATTGCGACGAATAAACCAGCTGCTTTTGGATATTGACAGAAATGGCTATGAAGGTATTGGTAAACCTTAGGCACTTAAGCATAATTATCAAGGGTTTTGGAGCAGACGAATTGACGAAGTAAATCGTCTGGTATATCGAATTGAAAATGGTCAAATAGAAATTGCACAATGTCGAGCACATTATTAGAGGCTTCAGTACCAGTTACTTAACTTATGAACTTATGTAATAAATGTTACTCAAGTAGGAAGCAATTTGACGGTGTATTTATTCAAAATGTTTCCTCCTTAATGATATAAGGGCTTCTCTTGCATCTAAAAGGTCTATTCCATTCTCAAATTCAGCTTCTTTAATTGCAGCATCCATTTCATTCACTTCTAGCATTTGCTCGTAAGTTTCTATACTCATAATAACCAAATCACCATACCCATTTTTAGTAATAAAAACTGGTTCTTTTTTCGCATGACAAATTTCTGAAATTTCATTCGTATTTCTCAAATCAGTAATAGGACGAATTTGCGGCATATTTTCGCCTCCTTTTGTACATTATTATAACATAATTATAAACAAATAACAATTTGGGCTAGGAATTGAAACGAAAGATTTTTTCGATTCGGATTTATTTCAAAATTTATTATCATACACAACTAGCTTAACAATAAAACTTTATATCATTAATTTTGAAATGATCTTTCCATGCACCACATATCAAAAAAAATTGGGCAGCAATTATTTCCATTAATTCGTTTAATTCTTTAGTTGGGATTTCAGAACCATTACTGGCTACAATACAGCCACCAGTTGATGTTATCCATATTTTTGTTGCATTAGAAGTCGGCTTTCCTATTCCTATATGAACATGAAGAGGTTCGTTATTCTCATTTGACCAGAAAAAAACCTTATACCTTCCTATTTGAAAAAGACTAGGCAATTTTAATTCCCCCATTCTCAGCATATTTAAATAGTAAGTGAGCATTATTATGTAATAATTTTTCAAATAGCTCTATCTCTTCATCTGAAAATCCTTCTCTTTTTATCCATTTGTAAGATGGTATCGAACATCTAGCTGTGTCAACT
>JBASLQ010000114.1:0-1939 GCA_049656425.1 Sedimentibacter sp. | reverse complement strand
TATTATATTATTGTGATTAAATATTAATCACAGTATCGTAGATATTGTACCACAAATATATAATAAACGAGAGTATATTTTTTAAAGGAGGAATGAATAGCAATGAACAAAAGAAAGCTTACTCCTTTTGGGCTGAAGGTAAAGAGTAAATTGGCTGATTTAAATATGTCTCAAAAAGAATTGGCTGGGAAACTAGGGACTTCAGATGTTTATCTCAGTATGATCTTATATGGAGTACGTTCAGGTCAAATGTACGTTGAAGATATAAAAATTATATTAAATATAGATTGTGACAATTAATAGTGAAGCCCTTCAGCTAAATCCGTGATAATTTGATACAAGATATCATAAAATACAAGAGTCAGGAAGTTTCGATAATTTGTGTGGTTTTGAGGACATATATTTGAATCCGAAAGCTTAATACATTCTTAATTAGGAGGCAGTGTATGGTTGAAATAGGAAAAGAATTACTTAAAACAATTTTTATTTTGATAGATACAACAGGTGTAGTTTATTACAGCAACATAAAGAATAAAAAAATTATAAAAGAGTTCCTTGAAAGATTTAAGATTAAAGAGATTTTGAATACGAATGATTTTATCAAAAAAGAAATAGGGGATTATATCATAACTGTAGATAAATTAAGCATTGAAGAAAAATTATTTTGGGTTGTAACTATTGAGAGAGAAGATTCTTATCTAATATATAGAGATTTTTCTACAGACCTATATAATCGAAACTATTGGGAACACATAAAAAACGGGATTGTAAAATTACCCGGTGATATGTTCTGCTCTGTTATTATAATTGATATTGATAATTTAAAAAAACGAAATGATTTATATGGACATATAGAAGGAGACAGAGCAATTAAAATAGTTGGAGAAGCTATTAAAAATTCAGTCAGGGAAAATGATATTCCAATACGCTATGGTGGTGATGAATATATAATAATTCTTCCTAATACCAGTAAAAGCAGTTCAGAAAAAGTCATTGGGAGAATACGAAATGAAATAAGAAAAAAAAGCATGGATGAAAAAATAAAGATTGAAGTTAGTGTGGGAGCTGCTTGTTCCGATTGCGTTAATGATTTAGAATCATTACTGCAGTCAGCAGATAAAAATATGTATTTTGAGAAAAGAAGAAAAAAAGGAAAAATATAGACATATAGACATAGAGACATAGGCATACTGTTAAATGTCTCGTTTTTATATATCTGCAAATATTAAAAATAATGGAAGTAGGACAGGCAATAAAAAGAATTTAATAAAGAAGATTTAAGAATTAGATGCTGTTGTAATAATTTAAGTGAAGTGGAGGATATAATTAAAATGACAGACAAAGATTTACATTTAGAAAAATGTATAAAGAATAAACAGCAGGAAAAAACCGATGCTTTAATGGATTTATATAGAGAGATTATAAAAATAAAAGGAGAATTAAATGAAAAAATACACGAAAGTGATAATTTAATAATTAACTCAGAAATATTGGAATTAAGCACTAAGCTTGATGAACTGGTTGTTGAATATTTTAAAAATCAAATTTAGAAATAGGTTAAAATGTAGTTTGTACTTTCAATTGTTAAATTTGAAATATGTAATTAACCAATCTTAGAAATGTACTTTTACATATTTTTGCATATCCGAGTTTTATTTTTATATTGAAATACTTCCTTATTATATGGTATTATTTAGATTGTATCTTGAAATTTATCATTGAAGGGTTTGGACTGTGCAAAATATAGATTTAAAAATTGAATTTTGGAAAAAGCGTCTTTTAGACCTTGGAAAAAGAAATAAATTAATATATTTTTAAAGAAACTAAAAGATCAAATATTGCAATTACTTCACCTGGATTATGTGATATTTTTAATGCGCTTGTGTTTGAAGAAAAAAGTTTAAGGTTCTCTAACCCTTTGAAAACGATATTTGACGAA
>JBASLQ010000113.1:0-3157 GCA_049656425.1 Sedimentibacter sp. | reverse complement strand
GGAGAGTATTATCCAATAGAAGAAAATGATGAAGGGACATTCATCATGAACTCAAAGGATATGTGCATGGTAGAGCATCTCCAGAAATTCAAGGATTTAGGCATTAAAGCTCTTAAAATAGAAGGAAGAAATAAAAGCGAATACTATACAGCAATTGCAGTTCGTTCATATAGAAATGCATTAGATGAGCTGGAAAAACCGGAAAGCGAAAGAAACACAAAATACTGGAAAGAAGAAGTTGAAAAATCATCACACAGAGATTTTTCATACGGATTTTTCTTTGGAAATCCATACAAGGATGGACAATTGTACACATCAAGCAGCTATATCAGAACTTATGATGTAGTAGGTATAGTAAAATCATATAACAAGGAAACAAAGACAGCTGTAGTTGAACAAAGAAACAAGTTCAGCGAAGGAGATACTCTGGAATGCTTCGGACCTAAAGGCATACATTTTGAAGTGACAGCAAAAAATATGCAGGACGAAAAAGGTAATAAAATAGACTCTGCACCTCATGCTCAGCAAATCATCAAAATGGAATTAGAACATGAAGTTGAACCATATTATATTTTAAGAAAAAAGGTTGAAGAATAAAAATAGGGAATAACTGTTACAGTTTCATTCTTTTCCGGTATATTTGCAACAGTTACGTCGGCTTCAATAGCTCCGACTGTTATTGCTGCACCTGTTGTAATATTTAAATAGGAAATTAAGTCAATGTTGCTTGTGTTGAAATATTTTTCATGATATTATTATAGTGCAGTATTTAAATATTAGGAGATAATTACAATGAGAAAATTATTTAAAGAATATGGAGAAAATCTTAACAATTATAAATATGAATATGATTGGCTTAATTTATATTATATAGCTGATGATAAGAATTTTAAGAAACAAGTGACTATTCGCGACTATTATCGCATACTTTTGGTTGATAATGCGGGAGACCTGACTGTTGAAGAATTGAATACAAAGCTTGAAATTATAAAAAGCAAAAAAGATATTTTATATTATGACATAGATTCCTATGAGGAAATACTTGAGGTTTTAAACAGTGAGTATGACTTGAATATAGAATTCAATGAAAGTCTTTACTATGATGATTTTGATTATTTTAAGCATGGCTATATAGTTTATGATAAAGAAAATAATTGCTTTGACAGTGCTGAAAATTGGGATGAAGTTGTTACAACATTTATATATTTGGAAGAACATGATTATGTTGCGACAATGGAAATAGAAATTGAAAATGAAAATCTTGAAAGTATTTTTCCGGAAATTCATATTGATGAACTTGATGAACTTGAGGAATTAGAAGTAATAAGAGTTGATGATATTGATGAAGAAAAAGAAATTATAGTATTGGAAAATAGTGTTGTTGAAAGTACAAGTGTAAAAAAATTATATGATGACAAGTATTTAATAGTTATTACATCCAAAATTGCAGGTCATATAGATTTGGCTGCCGTAGTAACAGAAAGAGAATTGATTAAATACCTGGGGGATAATAGGGACGGTTCTTTTTGATTGTCAAATTACATCAATCAAAAAGAACCGTCCCTATTAGTTCGTCCCTATTAGTTCTATTAGTTTTACCGGCATTGATGAATAAAAATGATTAAAATTTAATCATTAATACGTTTCTGATTTATTTATCACCATAATTTTTATTATAAGTTTTTTGTTCTGCAACAACATGTATAAAACCCTGTATATCCCTCCTTTTTTCTTTATCTAACTTTCGATAAGCTTTAACAAGTTCTTTTTCTTCTTCATTTAAATAAAGCTCAGGAATTTCCATAACGCTTTCACTTTTTATTAACTTCATAGGTGGTTCTCCGGTAAGAATCCAGTCAATGGAAACATCAAACAACTGTTTGAATTCTATTAGTGCATTACTTGAAGGTGCAAATTTGTCATTTTCGAGTTCACTTAAATTTCCTGTAGAAAGTCCTGTCTTATCTTTTACTTCAGTTAAAGATAATTTGTTAATTTTACGAGCATATCTTATTCTTTTCCCGATGGTATCCAAAAATATAACCTCCTATCATATCCGATATCAGAGAAAAATTAATTTAAGTATTGACATTATCTGAAATCAGATATATTATATTATTGTGATTAAATCTTAATCACAGTATCGTAGATATTGTACCACAAATATATAATAAACGAGAGTATATTTTTTAAAGGAGGAATGAATAGCAATGAACAAAAGAAAGCTTACTCCTTTTGGGCTGAAGGTAAAGAATAAATTGGCTGATTTAAATATGTCTCAGAAAGAATTGGCTGGGAAACTAGGAACTTCAGATGTTTATCTTAGTATGATCTTATATGGAGTACGCTCAGGTAAAATGTACGTTGAAGATATAAGAATTATATTAAATATAGATTGTGACAATTAACAGTGAACTCCTTCAGTAGTTACAAATATTATTAAAAAAATCAGAAGAATGATAGATAAAAATAGATATTCGGATTAGTAAAAAAGTATGCTGTTGTAATAATTTAAGTGAAGTGGAGGATATAATTAAAATGACAGACAAAGATTTACATTTAGAAAAATGGATAAAGAATAAACAGCAGGAAAAAACTGATGCTTTAATGGATTTATGCAGAGAAATTATAAAAATAAAAAGAGAATTAAATGAAAAAATATACGAAAGTGATAATTTAATACTTAACTCAGAAATATTGGAATTAAGCACTAAACTTGATGAACTTGTTGTTGAATATTTTAAAAATCAGATTTAGAAATAGTTCAAAAATGTGGTTTGCGTTTTCAATTGTTAAATTTGAAATATGTAATTAACAAATCTTAGAAAATGTATTTTTACATGTGCACCATATTTTTGCATATTCGAGTTTTATTTTTATATTGAAATACTTCCCTATTATATGGTATTATTTAGATTATATCTTGAAATTTATCATTGAAGGGGTTTGGACTGTGCAAAATATAGATTTAAAAATTGAATTTTGGAAAAAGCGTCTTTTAGACCTTGGAAAAAGAAATAAATTAATATATTTTAAAGAAACTAAAAGATCAAATATTGCAATTACTTCACCTGGATTATGTGATATTTTTAATGCGCTTGTGTTTGAAGAAAAAAGTTTAAGGTTCTCTAACCCTTTGAAAACGATATTTGACGAA
>JBASLQ010000112.1:0-3429 GCA_049656425.1 Sedimentibacter sp. | reverse complement strand
CACAAGAACTTCAGTTATTGCATTTCAAAATCTTTACCAATTAGAACCAACTGGTGAAGTCAACGCGGATACATGGAACAAAATTACTGAAGTTTATCAAAATTTGAGATATACAGCATAATGTATATTGATGCTAATAAATAATTAAAGGAGTTCACAATGATTAATAATATTAATAATATTAATAATATTTTGAGTTCAATGAAACAATCAGAGGTTGTATCAGAAATTCAACATTATTTAAGAAATATTTCATACAGCCAACCTGAATTACAACAAATAATTATCACAGGCATTTATGATACACCAACAAGAGAAGCAGTTTCAGCTTTTCAAAACATTGTAGGACTGCCAGTTACGGGAAAAGTTGATTTTAATACGTGGAAAGCTTTAATCAATGCAAATAACCTACATGTCGAATCAAAAGAAATGCCGCATAAAATTCCATGTTGTTCTTATGATTTTGTTGAAATTAAAAATGGATACGAAGGTGACATTGTATATGCAATAAAAATCATGCTGAATAATTTTAGCAGGAAATTTTCAAATTATAATAAATTAGAAATTACAAACAAATATAATAATGAAACAGAAGAAGAAATAAAAAAATTTCAAAAAACAAGTATGCTTCCTGTTACCGGAATAGTAGATAAAACTACCTGGAACACTCTTGTTTCAATTTTTGACACATGCAAATTTTATAAATAATGTTAATTATTGCTGATTTGAATTATCAGCAATTTTTTTTGTGAATTTTTCATACAAGCTATTGACAAATATCATACATTTGCTAAAATAGAATTAGCACTCATTAATGTTGATTGCTAACAAAGAATACAAGAGCAATTAATTTATTACAAGGGAAGGATAAAATATGGCTAAAAAACAATTTAAATCAGAATCCAAGAGATTATTGGACTTAATGATCAATTCAATTTACACACACAAGGAAATTTTTTTAAGAGAGCTTATTTCAAATGCAAGTGATGCTATTGACAAAAGCTACTATAAATCTCTTACAGACAACAGCATAGTATTTAACAAAGATGATTTTTACATAAGAATTGTAATTAAGGAAGATGAAAGAACTCTTATTGTTACTGATACTGGTATTGGTATGACCAAGGATGAACTTGATTCAAACCTTGGAACAATTGCTAAGAGCGGATCTTTTGATTTCAAGGAAAACAATGAAGCAAAAGATGGAGTTGACATTATAGGTCAATTTGGAGTTGGATTTTACTCTGCATTCATGGTTTCAGAAAAAGTAACAGTAATAAGCAAAGCATCAGGCTCTGATGAAGCATTTAAATGGGAATCAACCGGCGCTGACGGATATACTGTAGTACCTTGCGAAAAAGAAAATGCAGGAACTGAAATCATCATGAAAATCAAGGAAAACACAGAAGGTGAAGATTATGATGAATATATTGATGTTTACAATTTGAAATCTTTGGTTAAGAAGTATTCTAACTTTATCAAATATCCTATAAAAATGATGGTTAAGAAAAGAAAACTTAAAGAAGGAACTGAAAATGAATATGAAGAATATTTCGAAGATGAAACATTAAACAGCATGGTTCCTATCTGGAGAAAAAATAAAAGCGAACTTCAGCCTGAAGATTATCAAAATTTCTATAAAGAAAAACATTACGGATATGAAAATCCGCTTAAATATACTCATGTGAGCGTTGAAGGTCTTACAAGCTACAATGCAATATTATATATTCCTGCAAAAGCACCTTTTGATTTCTATACAAAAGAATTTGAGAAAGGTTTGGAGCTTTATTCAAATGGCGTATTGATAATGAATAAATGCCCGGATTTGCTTCCTGATTATTTTGGATTTGTGCAAGGATTGGTTGATTCTGCAGATTTATCTCTTAATATTTCCAGAGAAACATTGCAGCATGACAGACAGCTTCAATTCATTGCAAAGAAAATAAAAGAAAAAATAAAGAGCGAACTTTTAGCTATGCTACAAGACGAAAGAGAAACTTACGAAACATTCTTCAACAGCTTTGGCAGAACATTGAAATTTGGAATGTACAGTGAATGGGGCGCAAACAAAGAAACACTGCAAGATTTATTAATGTTCTACTCATCAACAGAGAAAAAACTTGTAACTCTTGATGAATATATATCACGAATGAAAGAAGATCAAAAATATATTTACTATGCAACAGGAGAAAATGTTGCTAAAATTTCCAGATTACCTCAAACAGAAATTGTTTCTGATAAAGGATATGAAATTCTTTACTTTACTGATGAAATAGATGAATTTGCTATTAAGGTACTTATGAATTACAAAGAAAAAGAATTCAAAAATGTATCAAGTTCAGATTTAGACATGGACTCAGAAGAAAATGAAAGTGAAGAAAATAAAGAAGACAACAAAGAAATTTTTGATTTCATGAAAGAATCATTAGATGGAAAAGTTAAAGAAGTAAGAGCCTCAAAAAGATTAAAAACACATCCTGTTTGCTTGGCTTCCGAAGGTGAATTGTCTATTGAAATGGAAAAAATATTGCAGTCTATGCCTGACAATCCAGGTAATATACATGCTGAAAAAATACTTGAAATAAATACTAACCATGAAATGTTTGAAAAAATTAAAACTGCTTACCATAATGACAAAGATAAATTAAAGACACTGTCAAGTGTTTTATATAACCAGGCGATGCTTATTGAAGGGTTGCAAATAGAAGACCCTGTACAATATGCAAATGATGTGTACTCGTTAATTAATAATTAAATTATAAAAGATGAGATTCTTCGGCTACGCCTCAGAATGACAATGTCGGAAAGTTTACTTTGTCATCAGTCTGAGATTCTGAATATTGAAGAATCTCTTTTTTTATTCTTATTTGAAAACTCTTGAATAAAATATATATTATTGATATACTAAATGATATTTGTTTTGGAGGTAATTACTTTGATAGAAATTTTAAAGGCCGTCCTGCTTGGTATTGTTCAAGGAATCACAGAATGGCTCCCAATCAGCAGTACCGGCCATATGATATTGGTCGATGAATTTATAAGTTTAAATTTTTCAGATATTTTCGTTAATACTTTTTTAGTTGTAATACAATTTGGTTCAATTTTAGCTGTACTTACTCTTTACTTTCACAAATTGAATCCATTTTCTCCAAAGAAATCTTTGAAAGAAAAAAAAGATACAATGTCTCTGTGGTTTAAAGTTTTAGTAGCCGTAGTTCCATCAGGGGTTATTGGAATATTATTTGAAGATAAAATTGACGAATTGTTTTTCAACCCTATAACTGTTGCACTTGCACTTATTATATATGGAGTTATAATGATTTGTATTGAAGGAAGCAGAAGAAAGTCTAAAGTTAAAGACTTCTCCGATATGAATTACAAACTTGCATTTTCAATAGGAATTTTTCAGTGCCTTGCACTTATACCAGG
>JBASLQ010000111.1:0-5354 GCA_049656425.1 Sedimentibacter sp. | reverse complement strand
TTATGGCCGAGTTAATCATTTTAATTATATTTGAAACAGACATAATTCCAAATGTAAGCCTGTTTTCTGAAAATAAAGTTTTTGGAATTTCCCCTACTACATTGACAGGTAGTTCAAAAATCCAATTAATTGCTAAAGCTATTATTATGCCAGCCAAGGAAGACGGAAATTTTGAATTCCATTTTTTAGGCCAAATTATCATAACAAAAACAACAAGAAGTCCAAATAAAATTGCATATAGGTTAGGCGAAAAGCCCAGATCCCCATAAGACATAATTTTTTGTATTGCATTTTCCCCTTGTGAAGTTGTTCCTAAGAAGTTGTCCACTTGACCCAGCGCTATGATTATTGCAATACCAGATGTAAATCCTGTAATGACAGGTGCTGGTATGAATGATACCAACCGTCCAAAATGAAAGGCAGCAGCAATAAGAAGTATTATTCCTGATATGAATCCTGCTAAAAAAACGCCTTCCATTCCATTTTTCATAGCTAATGACATTAAAATTGCCGACATCGCTCCAGTAGGCCCTGATATTTGGTAAGAAGCCCCTGACAGGCTACCTATTAAAAGACCTGCAATAATTGCTGTTATAAGTCCTGAAGCTGCATTAGCCCCAGAGCTTACACCAAATGCCAGTGCCAGCGGCAAAGCCACAGCAGTTACTGTAAGACCTGCCATAACGTCATTAGTAAATTTTTTGTGATTGTAATCTTTAAACTCAAGTTTTAAATCTTGAAAATACTGTTTAACCATTTCACTCTCCATAATAATTGTATATTTCTAATTATAATACCTTCTGCATAATATCACTTTTTCATATTAAACGCAATAAAAAAATCGCTGATTTCCAACGATTTTTATGAAAACATTTCCTTAAGTCTTTGCAAATATGCAAAATAAATTTATTTTTGTACATAAACTTCTACATCAACAATTTTAACTATGTCAATTTTTGACATATCAACAGGTTGTTTAAATATTAAGTTTATTGTTGATGTCAACGTATTTGTGCTCGCGCCCCAGCCTGACAATTCAACAACTGAGCCATCTTTCATTATTACTTTAACAGCATCATTCAAATTATGACTGCTGTTTGCCAAGTTATCCTTAATATTGTTATTTAATTTTACATTTAATGAAATAGGAGAAATTTTAATATTTTGAATGTTATATCTTTTACCCTCTATCTCAACTTCTTTATTTACATTTATAGTTGTAGTTGTAGTTGTATTGTTGTAATCCGCCTTAAATGAAACCGACCAATCCCCTACTGTTGTTTTGATTTTATTTACTGTACTGTATTTAAAATCATAATTTTTAAGTGCTTCCATATCTTTTATATCAAACATATAGTAATCATACATTATGCCGTCATATTGTCAGAAATAGGTTCTGACAATTTATTAATATTTTTTATAAGATTTTAATTTACATAATCATTGTTATTTATTAAGAAATCATATGCATCATTATTTTATCTCTTGTTATGTCGCTTATGGCTTTACAGCCTGTCATAATCATTACATCTCTTAATTCAGCGCCGATTTTATTTGTATAAAGTTCCACGCCTTCAGCTCCGCCGCCAAAAGCAGCTATTACATAAGGTCTTCCTATTAATACTGCATCTGCTCCTAAAGCTATTGCTTTAAATACGTCAGCACCTGAACGAATTCCGCCGTCTACGAAAATTTTTAATTTATCCCCAACAGCTTCTCTGATTTCAGGAAGCATTGCACAAGTTGCAGGAGCATCTGTTAAAACTCTTCCTCCATGTGAAGATACCACAATGCCGTAAGCACCTGCTTCCAACGCTTTTTTGGCACCATTTGCAGTCATGACTCCTTTTACAATGAAAGGTATTTTTGTCGAAGATGTTAATTCTGAAAGTTCTTCAACACTTTTTGCTGAAACAGGCTTACCTGCTAATGCTAAATTAATTAGTCCGGCAGAATCTATATCCATGGCAAATGCCATAGCATTAACATCTTCCATCATTTTAATTTTTTCTAAAGCTTTTTCATTTTTCCAAGGTTTAATAGTAGGAACTGCAACGCCATTTGCCGCTTTTATTACAGGAAGACTGTCAAGGAAAAGACTGTCCTGTGCTCCATCACCTGTAAATGCTGCGCTTCCTGCCTTGATTGTTCCGTTAACTATTGCTTCATCATATTCTTGTTCTGTAATTGCACCATTGTAATTTAAATTCATTCCTCCTATTGGAGCAGCAAAGAACGGATATTGAAATGTTTTGCCAAACAACGAAACAGATGTATCCTGCCCTTCATTTTTATAAATTGTATCTAAATTAATTTTAACTGATGCTAAGAATTCAATGGAGGCAGTAAAAGCATTTCCGTTTCCTTTTCCTCCAACGCCAGGTATTTCTCCACGACATACAATTCCATTGCACTCCTTGCAAACCCTGCAATTAGGTGCCATTTTTTTCTTTGCATTCTCCAATAATTCTTGATAAGTCATGATGTTCTCCCTATAATATTATTTTTACTATATTCATTCTATTAGTTATTGTAATATTTTTCAACAGTTATTTTGTTTTTAAGTGTTCTAATCTTTCAACTACTTTATCCATCATAGACTGATATTTGCTGAGCTTTTCTCTTTCTTCATTGACTACACTATCAGGTGCCTTGCTCATGAATTTTTCATTATTTAACTTACCGTTTACTCTGTCAAGTTCGCCCTTAAGTCTTGATTTTTCTTTTTCAAGTCTTTCGATTTCTTTTTCAAAATCAATTAAATCTGCCAACGGAAGATAAATTTCAGTTCCCTCTATAACTGATGATGCTGTATCTTCACCAATTTGAGTTTTATCATCAGCAATTTTTACTTCAGTTATATTTGCAAGAGTAGAAAAATACTGAGTTCCTGATTGAATAAACTGCTTAACATCTTCTTTTGAAGGAATAAATATAGCTCTTGCTTTTCTTGAAGGTATAACATTCATTTCAGCTCTTGTGTTACGAATGCTTCTAACTGCTTCCATTATAAATTCAATATTTTTTTCAGCTTCTTCAAAATTTTCTTCTTCAACATATAAAGGCCATTGTGATCTTACTAATCTTGAACTTGTATTTGGAAGGAAAGACCAAATTTCTTCAGTTATAAATGGCATAAATGGATGTAAAAGTTTAAGCATATCCTTTAAAACTTTAATCAATACAAATATTGCTGTATCTTTGTCAGCTTTATCGTCTCCGTACAATCTAGGCTTTACAATTTCAATGTACCAGTCACAGTATTCATTCCATATGAAATCATAAACTCTTTGAGCTCCCAATCCAAGTTCAAACTTATCTAAGTTGTCTGTTATTTCTTTTGCTGCCTTGTTTACTCTTGAAATTATCCATTTGTCTTCTATTTTATAATTCTTTTTAGCTGTTTCTTCATCTATTAAATCGCCATCTATGTTCATAAGAACAAATCTTGATGCATTCCATAATTTATTTGCAAAATTACGGCTTGATTCTAATCTGTCATTATTAAAGCGAGTATCGTTTCCAGGTGATATCCCTGTCATAAGCATAAATCTTAAAGCATCTGCACCAAATTGATCTATTACTTCTAACGGATCAATTCCATTTCCCAGAGATTTGCTCATTTTTCTTCCTTCTGCATCTCTAACCAGTCCATGAATAAATACATGTTTAAACGGAGACTCATCCATTGCTTCCAGTCCTGAAAATACCATACGGATAACCCAGAAAAATATTATATCATAACCTGTTACCAATACATCTGTAGGATAAAAATATTTTAAGTCTTCAGTTTCATTAGGCCAGCCTAATGTTGAAAATGGCCACAATGCTGAAGAAAACCATGTATCAAGAACATCTTCATCTTGTTTTATGTTTGTGCTGCCACATTTAGAGCATTTATCAGGAGCATTTTTTCGAACCATTAATTCGCCGCATTCCTGACAGTAATAAGCAGGAATTCTATGACCCCACCATAATTGCCTTGATATACACCAGTCTCTTATGTTTTCCAGCCAATGAGTGTAAATTTTAGTAAAACGTTCAGGAACAAATTCTACATCTTTATCTAATCCTGCTTTAAGAGCTGGTTCTGCTAGAGGTTTCATATCAACAAACCATTGGTCTGAAACTCTAGGCTCAACTATATTGTGGCATCTGTAGCAAGTTCCAACATTGTGTTCAGTATTTTCAATTTTCAGCATAAATCCATTATCTTCAAGTTCTTTTACAAAAGATGTCCTGCATTCAAAACGATCCATACCGTTGTATTTACCTGCTTCTTCATTCATGGTTCCATCTTCATTAAAACAATTTATTTGTTCTAAATCATGGCGAAGACCAATCTCAAAGTCATTAGGGTCATGGCATGGAGTAATTTTAAGTGCTCCGGTACCTTTAGTCATATCTGGATATTCATCTGCTATTATTGGTATTTCTCTTCCTACCAGCGGAACAATAACTTTTCTGCCTATTAAATGTTTATATCTTTCATCATCAGGATGAGCAGCTATGGCAACATCACCAAATATTGTTTCCGGTCTTGTTGTAGCTACTACAAAATATTCATCCGGAGCATCAACATATGGATATTTTACATAATAATATTTGCCCGGCATATCTTCATATTCAACTTCTGCATCTGATAATGTAGTGTGGCAGTCTGGGCACCAGTTAATTATTCTGTGACCTCTGTATATAAGTCCTTTGTCATACAGTCTGATGAAAAATTCTTTTACTGCTTCGTTGCAGCCTTCATCCATGGTAAATCTTTCTCTCGACCAGTCGCATGAGTTGCCAAGTTTTTTAACCTGCTCAACTATTCTGCCTCCGAATTCTTCTTTCCACTGCCATGCTTTTTTAAGGAATTCATCTCTTCCAATGTCTTCTTTTGTTTTTCCTTCTTCTTTTCTAAGCCTTTCAACTACTTTAACTTCCGTAGCTATGCTGGCATGGTCTGAACCAGGTACCCACAAGGCCTCATAGCCCTGCATTCTTTTCCATCTTATCAATACATCCTGCAATGTCTGATCTAATGCATGGCCCATGTGAAGCTGTCCTGTTATGTTTGGAGGAGGCATCACAATTGTGAATGGTTTCTTATCCTTATTTACTTCTGCTTTAAAACAATTTTCTTCCATCCAGATATTATAAATCTTATCTTCAAATTCTTTTGGATTGTACTTACTTGGTATATTAGTATTCATATTTTTATATCCTTTCATTATTTTTTCAAATTCTGGGGACGGACCTTTCAATCAAATGTCTGACTTCGAAACTAAAAGGTCCGTCCCCAGAATTCCCCAGAATTCCTATCGCTCATATAAATTGGGAACTCGTTGCGGTTGACCTACCGG
>JBASLQ010000110.1:0-2088 GCA_049656425.1 Sedimentibacter sp. | reverse complement strand
CTTATTGATATTCCTCTTAAAATTATATGGATCAATAAGCAATTCAGGATTAGGCAAATCATATTTAAGTTCAATTTCTTCATTTGCATTTATAACCTCATTTGTGTGGTAAAGAATATCTAAGTCTCCTAAACTAACCGGTAAAGGTCTATAAAGTTTAACATTTCCCGGAATCATAGAAAGTGCATCTGAATTTTCATTTACAAATATAGATGCCTCTTTAACAGAATATCCCTTGCCGTCATATATAATTGATTGATATTCTTTATACGTAATGCCAGTTATTCTTTTTCTAATTTCTGTCAGTTCTTTTAATACTTTATCCCTTTCAATTTTCAATTTATCAACAGTCTCTTTTAATTCAAAAGTTGAATGCGTTGATATGATTTCTGTTATTCCATCAATGGATCTCTCCATATCTTTATTATTATCCTCAAGCAATGAAACACATAAGCTTTGTAACTGTTTTGGCACCTTATCTATTAATACATTTAAAGCTTTCTTTGTATGGCTTGTAACAAGTATGCTTTTGCCCTGCGATAAAAAATGACCTATTAAATTAGCTATAGTATGTGTTTTGCCAGTGCCGGGCGGTCCTTGAACAAGAACAGCATTGTAGTTTTCTATTCTCTGAGCAATTTCTAATTGTTCTTCATTAGCATCCTTGCAAAGCAATACTTCTTCATCTTCTCCATTTATAGAGCTTAATAAATCTTTATTGTCATCACTTTTTTCGTCGACTTTATTGCCTCCGATTATATCTATTAAAGGACCACTTTCAACTCCATTATCAGCTATATCATTAATAATATCATCTATTGCATTGAAAACTCCCCCATCCCTTTTCTTTATAAAAAAAACGGGTCTTAGTGACATTATTAGCTTATCGTCGCTGCTAACTTCCGTATTATAATCCTGTTTAAACTTACTGGTTGAACATAATCTATGTAAAAAACTTTTTAAAAACATTGGTGTATTTATTCTATCTAAAGGATGCAATTCATCATTGCTTATTTGTTCCTTTAATTTAGTTATTGCATCATGATTGATATAATTAATATCTTGCAACAAAACTGTATAAAGCTCGATGTCTGCATCAGTGTCAACTATACTGATAACATTTTTCTCAGAATCAAACTCCATTTTTACCTTCTTAAGCAAAACAGGATGATAAATATCAGACCTTGGATTTTCTTCAACTAATCCATCACCTACCATCATGTCAATAGATTCAGATTCTCTATCAAGCATAGTATAATTATAATATAATTCTGTAAAAAAATTTCTTGTTCTTTCTATTCTTATTTGTTCCTTTACCCACTCATCACGCTTTATTTTCCATGCGCTAAACACATCTGTTCTTTCGGTTGAGTCAATGAACTTTTCCTCTGTTTTTTCATCAATTTGAATGATTTCTACTTCACTAGAGTATTTTCTCCAATCACTTTTAACCCAACCATTAAGCAGTTCTGGCAATGGTGGACAGGAGTAAAATTCAGGTTTATATACCTCTAACAAAATTGTTTTATCATCGGCTTGATTTGAAATTTCATTGTCTTGCATGTTTATATCATGAATTCTAATGTTTTCAGCATCCTTAGGAATATTATCTATAAATTTATACCATACCTGCTTGTCAATATTGGTAATAAGTTTATATTTTAGTCCACATAGCTCTCTAATACATTTAAATAATGATATAAGTTTTTCTTTATTCTCCATCATATAACTCCATTAAAAGTTTACTTTTACATTTACTGCCATGGTATATGTTTAACCAAAAATTATTATTATATGTTTTATTCAAAAAAATCTACTTTGGAATGATGACCAATTCCTTTAATGCTCTTGTATAAGAAATATATTTTTCATTATTTGTCATATATTTATCATATACATAAACACAGTCAAATTCAAGACCTTTTGATTGTTCGACAGTTAATACAGATATTTTGCCAGGTAGGATTTTATTTTTAACGCATCCAATATTTATAAAAGTATTAGATAATTCACCGCTGTTTCTACTATCAATAATTACTGCATACCTATCTTTTCCAGGACCTTTAATTATATTTTTAATTTCTATTA
>JBASLQ010000109.1:0-6872 GCA_049656425.1 Sedimentibacter sp. | reverse complement strand
AGACTGTCTGTTCCATTTTTATTGATGCTTTCAAGTGCACTGATTAATTTTTTAGTGGATTTTTTATTGTATTTTTTATCGTTTAATTCTTTTTCAACACCTGATATTCCAACTTTGTCTAATTTATCAACAACTATGCACACGCCGTCAAATTCTTCTTCTGAAAATCCACATTTTAATATAACCTCTTTTAATACTCTTCTGTCATTGAATCTTACTACGAAGTCTGTAACATCAAGTGCAGTCAATGCTTTTGCAGTAGTTGCAATAAGCTCTAATTCTGCAGCTTTTGTTCCATCTCCTATTATATCTATGTCACACTGTTTGAAACTTCTGTATCTTCCTTTTTGTGCTCTTTCAGCTCTGAACACATTTCCTACCTGCATTGCCTTGAATACTGTTGGTAAGTTCGCACGGTTGTTACAGTAAAAACGGCTTAAAGGAACTGTAAGGTCATATCTCAAGCCTAAATCAGCCAAGTCCTCTTCTTTCAATCCTTCTTTTGTAAAGTCAAGCTTCTCACCTCTTTTTAATATTTTAAATATTAATTTAAGATTTTCTCCGCCTTTGCTGCCTATTAAATTTTCTATATTTTCAACTACTGGTGTTTCAATAAGTTCAAATCCGCTTTGTTTGTATGTATTTACTATAACGCCTTCTACATAATCTCTGATTTCTTTTTCCTGCGGTGTTATATCACGCATACCTTTTGCAGGGTTTAAATTCACTTTCATATAAGCCTCCGTTGTTTTACGTTATTTTACGTATTTAGTCTATGTTAACAAATTAATTTATATTATTCAATATTTTTTTATTAAATATGATGCAAGGCAACACAGTGTCGTTCAACACCTCACAATTACAGATACGTTTCTAAAAATTGTTTATTGATTTCTTCTGGCACAAGGCTTCCCCCTGTTGCCCAGGCAATATGAGTTGCATTTTTCATTTTATTTCCGGAAATAATATTTTTATTAATGGTGCAAATTTATCAAGACGATTTTCAACATCGTATATTGCTGATAAATCCACGTTGAGAATTTCTGCAGCTTCTTCATATTGAGTTAATTTAGGATTGAGCCACAATACTTCTTTTAGTTCCAAAACATTTTTAAGGCTTTTATTGCTGTTAAGCAGTTCATCTTTATTTATCACGGGGCCTCCTTGATTTTTATAATTCTATTTTGGGAGGGCAGTGCCCTCCCTGGTTAGTTAATTATATCATAATATTGTTAAATTTTATATTAAATCTTCTTCTGTTGTTGTTATAACTTCAGCTGATTTGATTTCAGTTAAGTCACCTTTGCTTGTATTGAATACATTTTGAGCTATAATTGATTCCATAACTGTCCTTACTTCAGCTTCTGTCAAAGTATCTTTAGGATCATCAATTGTCATAGATGATGTTGCCCCTTGCGCTGTTGCAAATGACATTACTAATTTTTTCGCCATTATATCACCCCTTTCTTAAAATACACATTTAATGATAATTTATCCTTCTATTTCATTAATCAGCTGATATTCTTCGTACCTTACTACGTTTGTAAGTGCATGTGCCTGAAGTTCTGACAATGCTACACCTAAGTTATACAAGTTATCATTGGTAACAGTTGACTTCACATTTGAAAATGTCTTGCTTTTAATAATATCTTTGTTGTTTTCATCAACTCCTGCATTAAGAACAAGCTTAAATTTAGAATCTGCCTGATTTGCTACTACTGCCATCTTATCACCTCCATATGATTTTAATACTATATAGCAATTGCGTACCAATTGTATTGAAAAAATTTCTGCAATATGATAATATATACATAAGATGTTAAGTCAAGGGGTAATTATGAACAAGTCATTTATTAAGGAAATTAATTTAATAATTAAAAACATGGACAACAGTGATTATATATGTAAAGTAAAATATGTAATTTTTTTTGTATGCAAAATACTTTATAGCTGTAAAGTAAATGGTTTTGATATTTTAAATGATAATTTTTCATCTTTTAAATCTAAATATGTTTCAAATGAATATAATATGGGTATATTCGTAGGATATAAAAAATTTAATCTTGACTGCTCTTTGGGTGAAGAAAAAATATATGAATTAATTTCGACCAACAAGGATGTATGCACTATAAAACAAGGTATTATAACAGGTTTAGACAAAGCTTTTATTGTTGATGAAGAAACTATCGAAAAATATAAAATCGAGAATTTTCTGCTGAGAAAATGGATTAAAACAGCAACTTGAATAATGTTAAAATTTATTTACCTCAGGAAAATAAGCAACAAAATATATCTGATTTAGGAAAAATTAGTATTGAATTATTCCTTAAAAAGGTGTTTAATATAAGCGATGAGGAGGTAAATAATATTATAAATAAATATATATATACAAAAAAGGTGATGACGCATTTTGAGACGATTTAACAAATTATTATTTTTTATTACTATTTTTATTGTGTTATCCATTCAGACAGTCTTTGCAAGATCTGTGTATTATGACACTTATAATCACTGGGCAGAAAGCGATATTGATTTTGCTTCAAACTCATTGCAGGTTTTCAAGGGCTATGGCGACTTTACATTTAAGCCGGAAAACAAAATTACAAGAGCTGAGTTTATTACTATCTTGGCAAGAACGGCTTACAGACAAAATCAAATGAATGAAGTTTACACAAGTGACATGTCTTACAGTGATATGTCAAACAAACACTGGTCTTATACTTTTATTATTTCTATGTATGAACATTTAGAATCAAGCAACAGTTATTCTTTTAAGGATGTATTTCCAGGAACATATTTTTATCCCGACAAAGCAGTAACAAGAGAAGAAGCAGCTGCTCTCATTGCAGCTTTCTGCAAGGATTCGATTTATGACAACCCGCTGAAATTAAGCGATGTTAGTACCAACAACAAATATTACAACGAAATAAGACGACTTAACAACGCAGGAATAGTTGTTGGATACGAAAATAATACTTTCCGAGGAAGCACTAATATTACTAGGGCGGAATCAGCAGCATTAATAAAAAGAGTTTATCTGGACATCAAAACAAGCGACGCGAGCAAATATTTAACTAAGCTGGAATTTATGCCTATTAAAGGCGAAGATATGTATTCCTATTTTGGAACATATGATTTAAGCACTACTGACGCTAATGACAAAAAATTCATAAAAGCTAAGGATACATTGGAATATGTGTCATTTGGAGGATACATTTTTCCTGAAGACTCTCATTTATATGATTTAAATGCTGTAGAAACAATGGCAACATTACGTTCAAGCGGTTACTACAACGTGGCAGGCACTAATTTTTATATGATTACTTTCGGAAGCTACAATGATTCAGATAAAACTCAATTTGCCAATGAAATTCTGGCAAATATTATTGCAAGAGATGATTTTAAGGATTCTGAACTAATGCAAATTTTTGCAGCAGTAAGCAAGTATAATGTTAAGGAAAACTTGTATATTGGAGCATTGGAAAAATGGGATAACATCACAACAAGCGATAATGCAAGAGCAAATATTTTATTTTACAGATATGCATTTTATATTAAAAACAATAATAAAGAAATGCTTAAAACCCTGGTGTATGATGATTTAAAAAAAGCAAACAGTATACCTTCTCTTTTGGATATTAGTTGGGGTTTGACAGCAAGTTCCGGTGCAATTGATTTTAGAAATTACAGTTTTGGAAATTACAGTTTTTCATTGTATAAAGACACTACGTTTTACAGATACTCTTTAAATCCTCCTCTTTCTTTTGATTACAATTCGAAGGTTGTGGAGCTTGTAAATATGTTATTGATAGAAAAACCTGTTAAGCCATTAACAAGCAACTTGACAAATTATGAAAGCATCTTTAACAAATATTCATTAAACAGACTGTATGTATTGAACTTTATCGGTGAAAAAGAGAGAGCTTTTGTTGAAGGATTAAATGATTATGAAATAATCAAGACTTTTAAAATGTACACTACAAATGAAATACAATTAGATGACACTTATACAGGTATTTTAAAAAAAGTTAAAGAATAAAAAATTAAAAAAGAAAGCCGTCATAATTATGTATAATTTTTGGTTTAATATCGTTTCCCGGCATGTCAGGAGATGTATCCATATGAGCAATAAATCCTATAACAGGCACTTGCTTGTCTGTGTTTTTAATCACTGTACCATAAACGTAGCAATGTTGATCCATGTAAGCATCTCTAATTCCAATTTGCTTCATTTCTTCAACTAAATATGCTGCCAAAGACTTTTGTTTTTCACTGCTTGGAATCACTTCAACATCCGGTACTGACTGAGTGTCAAAATTCACATAATTTAAAAATCTTTCGTGTACTTTCATATTAAATCCTTTCTATAATATTTCTGTTATTAAGGTAATTATAGCACTAGGAAATGAGGATTTCAACATTCATAATTTTTAATTGAAATTATAATCAATTTATTATATAATGAACAGGACAACTACTAATATAAGGGGGATTAAAATGGATTTCATAAAAGAATCTTACAAAGTTAAAAGCGCAACAATAATTAAAAATCTTCAAAAAAGAAATATGGAAGGTTATTATTTTGATACTAAAGAAGAGGCCATAGAAAAAGCTATGTCTCTTATTAGTCAAGATGCTGTAGTATCATGGGGCGGAACTTATACTATTGATGAACTTGGAATTAAAAACCTTCTTGAAGAAAAACAAATTGCAGTAATTGACAGAGATAAAGCTACATCTCCGCAGGAAAGAGTAAAGTTAATGAAACAAGCCTTGACAGCAGATGTTTTTTTAGCAAGCACTAATGCAATAACAATGGAAGGGGAACTTTTGAACATAGACGGAAATGGTAACCGTTTAGCTGCTTACTGCTACGGACCGGACAGTGTAATAGTAATTGCAGGAATGAACAAAGTTGTAACTGATTTAGATGTTGCAATGAAAAAAGTAAGAGCTGATGCTACTGTGCCTAACGCATTCAGAACTGATTCACAAACTCCTTGCCGCTTTACAGGAAAATGTACAGAATGTACTATGAACGACACTTTATGCTGTCAAATATTAGTTACAAGATATTGCAAACCACAAAACAGAATTAAAGTAATATTAGTTGGTGAACATTTAGGTTTTTAACAATTGAGAGCAATTGGACAGCCATAGATTAGGCTATTAGCAGCAATTGACATAAGAGCGCATATATGCGCTCTGTTTTTTCTATTGCTCTCCTACTGCTTCTCAATTGCTATCCATTGCCTCATCTATTGTAGAAAAAGGAGATTATAATGAAAATAATTCATACATCCGACTGGCATTTAGGAATCAGCCTGCACAGTGCATCATTGGCTGAGGAGCAAAAATACTTTATTGACTATTTGATAAATGTTGTAAGAGAACAAAATATTGATGCAGTAATCATTGCCGGTGATGTGTTTGATCATTCAGTATCAAGTGCAGAAGCAATTACATTGTACAATTATGCTGTTACAAAATTGTGCAGTGAAATAGGAATTCCGGTTATCATAGCCGCCGGAAATCATGATGGAGCTGCTCGTCTTGCTTCATGCAATGAGTTGTTAAAGAAAGCAGGTCTTTATATAAACGGAAAGCTTTCAAATGAAATTAAGGCTGTAGAATTAGAAAACTTGAACATATACCCTTTGCCTTACTTTAATATTGATGAAGTAAAAGCATTGTATCCGGAGGAAAAAATCAACAGCTACTCAGATGCCATGAATTCAGTTATAAAAAATATTAAGCTAAGTTTTCAGCCGGGGAAAAATAATATACTTATATGTCATTGTTTTGTCAGCGGTTCAATTCTTTCAGAAAGTGACAGAACTGCTATGGTTGGAGGTACATCTGTCGTGTCAGCCGATGTATTTGATGGATTTGACTATGTAGCAATGGGACACCTTCACAAAGCACAAAACAGAGGTTACAATATAAGATACAGCGGTTCTCCACTTAAGTATTCTTTCAGTGAATCAACTAACACAAAAACCATTACAATATTGGATATTGGTGATGAAATAAAAGTTGAAGAACTAGAAGTAATTCCTCTTAGAGAAACCAGAGTTATTAAAGGCACATTTGATGAAGTTCTGGCTGTTGCAGAAAAAGATACTCACAAAGATGACTACATTAAAATAGAAATTACAGACATGTACGCAGGCATGGAAGCAGTGGAACTTTTCAGAACATACTACAATAATTTGCTCAATATTTCAGGTAAAATGAATGAAACTGAAGAAAATGAACTTACTGTTGATGAACTGTATAAACTATCTCCAAATGATATTCTTGAAAAATTTTACCGGGAAGTTACGGGATGTGATGTGACAGAGGAACAAATTAATTTGTTTCAACAAGCTATGACTGCAATACAGGACGAGGAGGAATCAAAATGATACCAATTAAATTGTCCTTTCAGGCGTTTGGCCCTTATGTAAAAAAACAGGAAATTGAATTTGATAAATTTGAAAGTTCAGGAGTGTTTTTAATTCATGGAATAACAGGTTCCGGCAAAACTACAATTCTTGATGCAATTACTTATGCTCTTTACGGCAAATCAAGCGGAGGCCAGCGGGGAGACATTACAGCCATGCGCTGCCAGATGGCAAAGGAAGAAATACCCACTGAAGTAGAATTTATATTTAAAGTTTCTGAAAAAACATATAAATTCACCAGGAATATAATTATCAAAACAAAAAGAAACGGAAGCAAAGATTACAATGTTACTCAAAATGCAATGTTTTTAAATAAAGATGGAATATTTGTGCCATTTTTTGAAAATCCGAAAATTAAAGATGTAGAACAAAAATCATGTGAGATTATAGGTCTTAATCACGAACAGTTTATTCAGGTAATTATGC
>JBASLQ010000108.1:0-3168 GCA_049656425.1 Sedimentibacter sp. | reverse complement strand
TTTCTTCTAAATAATATGCACCATCAACTATTACATTAATTTCTTCTTCCTGCTCGCCAAATTTATTAACCGTATCTTTTGAAAAGTTTTGATCACTGTAAGTGTTTTGTTTAAGGTCATATTGAGTTATTATTTTATCAGTATCGTTAAATTCTTCTACAACATTTCCTACATATCCAATGTGACCTTTCTTACCTTTTATAAAATAATAATTAGAAATATAACAAGGGCAAAACATACATTAGGTATATAGTTTTGCTGAGCATCATTCAAATTGTTGAACGAACAATACAAAAATGCATGTAATTTAATAAAAATTACATGCATTTTTTGTTACAAATATTATTACAAAAACAGTTGCAAAAATGATTGTAAAAATCAAATTTGCACCCAAAGTAACCCCATTAATAACAGTTATAAAGCCTTTAACTGTGTTGATTTTGTTCAATTTTAACATATAAGAATAATGGTTATTTTTCTATAGATAAAATGCAAATGTTTTTCTAGTATAATTTGTCAAAATGTGGTACAATTTAGGATGTTAGCATAAAAACGAAACGTTGTCATCCTGAGCCATAGCGAAGGATCTCATTATTATAAAAAACAATCCGTTTTATAGTACAACAAATAATATACAATTGAATTAGATTAGGTATTTAAATAAGTAAATATTATCAAAAGCTAAAGAAACATATTATTATTATATGGGTGCAGGGGAATGTCACTAAATAATGGTTTCTATGAGTCTGTGATTAATAAACTTGTAGATGAAGAAATACAAAAAATAAAATTCAAGAATGATAAATATATTGACACTAAAGAAATTGACAAAGAAGAAGGAAGTTCAGTTATTTCTAAATATATGGCGACCGTAATCAACAAGTCATTAGGTAGAATTTCCGGAGACGACAAACAAAATAAACAGGTAGAAGTCTGCAATAAAATAATTAATCTATTAATAGAAGAATTAAAGATTGAGGATTTTGATGAATTTCTTATTAATGAAAATGCAGAACTGCTGCTTGCTGTAATAAACAACATAGATGTTGCATTAATTGACAGCTATAAAAATAAGAAAATCAGGCCTATAACATCCATTGCAAGTAATTCTCTGTTTACAGGTGCTCAAAACGAACCATCACTGGGAAGCGAACTTATCAAAGAAATAAATACTGCAGACAGAATAGACATGCTGGTTTCATTTATAAAATGGAGCGGATTAGTTCAAATCTACGAAGCATTAAAAGATTTTACCAAAGATAAAAAACTAAGAATTATAACTACATCCTACATGGGTGCTACAGATTATAAAGCTATATTAGAATTGTCCCGTTTACCAAACACAGAAATCAAAATATCCTACGATACAAAAAGAACCAGACTGCATTCAAAATCATATATGTTTTACAGAAATACAGGATTTTCAACAGCATATATAGGCTCATCTAATTTATCAAACTCAGCTATTACAACCGGTTTAGAGTGGAACCTAAAAATCTTCGAATATACTTCAAAAGATATGATAAAAAAATTCAATGCAACTTTTGAGTCTTATTGGCATGACTCTGAATTTTATTTGTTCAATAAAGATGATACAAACGATAGCAATAAATTAATAGCAGAATTAAAACAAAACAAATATGGCAGCAACAATAATGACAGCCAGTTTTATTTTGATATCATTCCATACTCGTATCAGAATGAAATACTAGACAAGCTCCAGGCAGAAAGAGAAGTGCATAACCGATATAGAAATTTAATAGTTGCAGCAACCGGAACGGGGAAAACAGTTGTTTCAGCCTTTGATTATAAACGATTTGTTAAAAGCAATCCAAAATCTGCTAACAGGCTTCTTTTTGTAGCACACAGAAAAGAAATATTGGAGCAAAGTATTGATTGCTATAGAAAAGTTTTGAAGGATAGAAATTTTGGAGATCTGTGGGTTGGGAACTACATTCCTTCTCAGAAAGAGCACTTATTTATATCAATTCAAACATACAACTCCAAAGAATTTGCAGAAAACATAGGCGAAGATTATTACGATTATGTTGTTATAGATGAATTTCACCATTCAGCAGCACCAAGCTATGTGAAATTGTTGGAATATGTAAAACCTAAAATATTGTTGGGAATGACTGCTACCCCAGAGCGTATGGACGGCAAGGATGTAACAGATTATTTTGATAACAAAATAGCTGCTGAAATAAGATTGGGAGAAGCAATTAACCGTAATATACTTTCCCCATTTAATTATTTTGCAGTTACAGATACGGAAACATTGAAAAATATCAAATGGAGAAGTGGCGGGTACGACGTAAGCGAGCTTGAAAAGGTATATACAAAAGACAATCAGCGAGCGGAGCTAGTGGTTACAAGCATCAATAAATACACCAGAGATATCCACCAAGTTAAGGGATTGGGATTTTGCGTAAGCAAGCTTCATGCTGAGTATATGAGCAAATTTTTCAATAATGTTGGTATTCCATCAATTTATTTGATTTCAGACTCAAATGATGATGAAAGAAACAATGCAAAAGCCAGACTGGAAAGTAGAGAAATAAACTTCATTTTTGTTGTTGATTTATACAATGAAGGAGTTGACATTCCTTCAGTTGACACAGTGCTTTTTTTAAGACCTACAGAAAGTATAACAGTATTCTTGCAGCAATTAGGAAGAGGACTAAGGCTAGACGATGGAAAAGAATGCTTAACAGTGTTGGATTTTGTTGGTCAGGCAAATAAAAGCTACAGTTTCTATGAGCAAAAATTAAGAGCTCTAATAGGTAACACAAGTAATCCAATACAAAAGGAAATAGAAAATGAATTTCCCAACCTTCCAAAAGGTTGCTTCATACAGTTAGAAAGAATTGCTAAAGATTATATTTTAGAAAGCATAAACAATGCAATTATAAATAAAAGATCCATAATAAATAAAATCAGAGAATATACTGCAAATAAATCAAGACTTGATGTAGTGGATTTTTGCAAGTTTTACAACATGGAACTAAAAGATGTGTATAAAATCAATAGTTTTTCATATTTCTGTGGACAAACAGGAGCAATAAATTTTGATGAAGTAAAATATGCAAAAGAATCAAAAGGAATATCAAGATTGCTGCACATTGATTCCAAAGAGTGGATTGAATTCATTGTTAAAATATTGAAAAC
>JBASLQ010000107.1:0-11539 GCA_049656425.1 Sedimentibacter sp. | reverse complement strand
ACAATCCAGAATCTTACAAGCAGATTATCCTTGAACATGCCATATTCATAGTTCAACAGCCCTTTCTGATATGATAATGTGTAGAAATCTTTTGTCCTTTTTGGCTCCCATTCATTTAAAAAGCTGTGATTTCTTTTGTAATATTCCAATATATCTCTTCCATAATTAGGTTTTAAAATTTTTAAATACAATCTGTCTGATTCATACCTTGTTTGTCTTAACATTCTGTTTTCCTCTCTTTAAAGACTAGCTTAATTTTATATTTACTCTCTTAATAAGTCAATTTATTTTACTTTACTATATATTTTTTTTATGATAGTATGATTTATCATAACAGGAATGGCAGGAGGTGTGGCTTGAAAACTAACGGCAATAAAATATTTTTAATATTTACCTTATTTTATTTGTACTTTATTATGGCACTCTTCGAAAGCTCCAGGGGAAACTTTATACCATTTTTTTTAGAGGAATTTCATATAAATAACGCTGAAATGAGTTTGATACTGTCGTTAAACACAGTCGGATGTGTAATAGGCAGCTTTTTCGGAGGACAATTTTGCGAAAAATTCGGACATAAATTTGTTTACATAGTTGGATCTGTAGTTTCAACCATAGCAGTATTAATTGCTCCATTTACATCTAACATATTTATGCTTGGGCTTTTTAATCTACTTTTTGGCATAGGACGTTCTTCAATATCAGTAGCAGTTGATTCTATGGTACCTGTGCTTTCAATTGGCTTTGAGTCCATATTAATGAATATAACGCATTTTATGTACGGTTTCGGAAGTTTTGCAGGTCAAAGCGCTTATGGTCAGCTGCTTTCAGTTGGTATACCATGGAGGAAAATTTATCTTTACCTGGGGATATTCTTTGTTGTTTCAGTAATATTGACTTTACTTATTAGAACTCCAAACATGCATGTAATTAGAAGTGATACAGCAGTTAAGAAAAAGGAATTGTACAAGGAACCGATTGTTTATATGTTCGTATTGGCTGTTACATTTGGATTAATAAGCGAAGCAGTAATAAATACCTGGTTTATAAGCTACATAAGAAATACATACAGCTTAAATCCGTCCAGTGCAGCAAAATATGCTTCAATATTTTTTCTTATGTTTGCCCTTGGAAGGCTGTTTGGCGGATTTATTGTCAATAAAATAGGAAGTGCCAAAGGACTTAAAATATTTTTGTTTTTAGGCGCAGTATGCTTGTTAACAGGTCTTCAGCTTAAGCAAAGCGGGCTCATGCTCATAGCTTTATCCGGATTCTTTATTTCAATAAGCTTCCCGACAATGATGGTAATAGTTAATTCAATATTCAAGCAAAATTCTTCTTTTGCAATAGGTTTGATTGTAACTTTAAGCAATATATTATATGTAGTGATATTTAATATAACAGGAGCTTTAAATGATTTAATTGGAACATATAAAGCATTTTATGTTGCTCCGCTTTCAGTATTAGGATGTTTAGCAATGCTTATTTTAATTACTAATAAAGTAAATAAGGAAAATACAATATAAATAATTATAAATGTAGTCTTCTTTTTACTTCTGCCCAAAGGCTGTGTTCTTCAAATATTATAATTGTGGACAAGGATATAATACTTGTTACAATACATAGAAGTGAAGGAAAAAGAACGTTTAAAATTCCTGTCATTATAAATATTATAGGCACTATTCCAAACAAACCGTCAATTATTATATACAAAATATAATCTTCAATAAACAGTTTTCGTACCTTTGAAATTATAGCCATTGTTATCATGGCAAAAAAGCATACAAGGGGAATGACATAGCTTATTGACCATCCCTTCCATCCGGTTATTATATCCCATAAAACTACAATTACTGAAATTATCATAACTTGATACACAATATTTTTAGGAATATTGTTACGTTTATTAATGACATTTATCATGCTTGCCCATACTGAGCCTAATCCTCCCAATACAAACAATGACCATGCTCCTCTTTGAGGCAGTAAAATGTTCATTGCCACTGATACAGATGCTATTATTATTGACGCTAAAAGCACTATTTTGAAAAACAAACCATGCTCTTTGTAAACAAATGAAATTTTCGGAAAAATTTCATCTGAATATTTATCACCTGTAAGTATTTCCTGGCAAAGAGGGCAGTTTTTTCTGTTACCAACTATATTTACTTTGCAATTGCTACAATATTTCATGGCCGCACTTCCTATTCTTCGTCTACTTTATTTGATACAATATCTACGGGTATCCCCATATCAGCCAGAGTTTTAAAAAATCGCCTTTGAATTTCTGTGCTTATAAATGCGGAAGTAAAACTGATTCTTAGCTTATTTTCATAAGAGCACACACATGCCTGAAGCTTGCTGGTGCTTACAAATATATCAAATGAAGATATAAATTGCTTCATTTCATCAGGCATATTGACTTTTCCGACATTAGACAATGTGGAAGTATAACTTTTATCCACAATATTATTGGCAATTTTCAAGAATACGTCTTTTATTGATAAAGGAATAATACGCAAAAAATAATTATATTCCAGGGATGACAATGCATTAATCCTTTTTTCCAAATGCTTCGGTGTCAGATTTTCTTTGAAGCTGGTTTTCAAATGTTCAATCACCTCATTTAAATCATTGCTGTTTGTGGAAAAATTATAATCAACTTTTATTACTCCAAAGAAATTTCGAGCTGTTTGAGAATAATAATAATTTCTTAAATTTACCGGAATGCTTAAGACAACTGACCTATTCTTCATTCTTGAAGGTATTTCTTCATTAATGGCACACATTAAAATTGCTGCTAAAAAAATTGTCAATGATGTTTTGTGCTCCTTAACTATTGCCAGAATGCAGTCAACCGATACAACTCCCTCTATAACACGAATTCTGTACTCTGGCATTTTCAACCCTCTTAATTTATATGCTTTAATGGATTTTTTCCTGGATGCAGTACGATTACCGGAGTAATATTTTTGAAAACTGTCGTCCATTTTTTGTGTTCTTGAAGCATCATTGTCTAAAACAGGCACTCTATCTTTAAAGAAGCTTTCATGTTTTATGGTAATGTAATGAAAAACCAACGTCTTGAAAAACTGCAGTGCTCCTGCTCCATCAGACAGCGCATGATAAACCTCAAAACTTATTCGTTTTTTGTAATACATTACTCTAAAAAGCAATGTTTTATTGTTTTTATCATACAGCGTAGAACAAGGAGGAAGATTTTCTTCAGTAACTACAGCCTTAAAATGACTTTTTTCAAAATAATACCAGAACAGTCCGCTCTTTATTATTGATTTATACAGAGGAAATGCTTCAATTGTAATGTCAAGTGCTTGCTGCAAAACTTGTTTGTCAACAGTATCATACAATTCACATGCAAATCTGAACACTTTGGTATCACTATTTTTACTGTTTGGAGGAAATATTTTTGCTGCATTATCCAGTTTGCTCCATTCAGACACTTTTTTGTTTTTCAATTAATTCACCTCACAAAGAAAGTGGTTTATTATATCATAACATAATTTAACTTGAGGAAATCTCGGAGGAAGTACAAAAAAACCATGAAGTGCATCCTTAACCCTATATATTTCAACTTTATTGCCGGCTTCCCTCAGTTTTTTTCCGTATTTTTCTCCTTCATCCCGCAGCGGACAAAATTCAGCAGTAATAATCAATGTATTAGGCTGATTTGACAAATCTTTTGCTAAAAGAGGAGCAAAATAAGGACTTAAAATGTCTTCATCTTTAGATTTATACAAATCCATATAATCGCATATTCTTTTAGAAGTAAGCAAATAATCTGTTCCATTATCATGTACAGACTTAAATGGAGATGTATCACTGTGATCATTGTAAGTAGCAGGATATAGTAATATTTGTTTACTTACATTAAATTCCTTTCTTTCTTTCGCTAAAAGCGACAGGGCTGCTGCTAAATTTCCTCCTGCGCTGTCTCCTATGATTGTTACCTCTTTATTATTTAATTCATTGTTAGTTATAAAAGCTTTAGCTACCTGATAACAATCTTCTAAACCTGCCGGAAACGGATTTTCCGGTGCAAGTCTATAGTCAACTGAAATAACATTATGATTAGTCAATTTAGCCATATTAGCACATACTTTACTGTAACTGTCAATATTTCCTGTTACCCATCCTCCTCCGTGAAAAAAAAGCAATAAAGGATAGTCTCCTTCATCTTCCGGAGAAAATATTCGAACAGGAATACTGTGATTTTCTGAATCTATCTGACAATCCATTGATTTGAAAAATGGTTTCAAATAATGTCCGTGTGTTAAATTTACAAAATTTCTATGTAGTATGTAATTTTTCTTTACGTCTATATCATTATAGGACAAAGTTTTTAAAGCAGCTCTTACAACCTTATTTATAGCCATAGTTACCTCTTAGTTATTATTTTACACCATTATATATATAATCATTATGTGTGTCCATTTCTTTTTTTATTGTTGTCAAAACTGCAATAGAAATTCTTTCCTTTTATGGTTGACATTTATTTATATTATATTACAATATAAAGTAAGAAAAAAAATAAGTAAGGAGGATATTATGCAAAAATACGTTTGTGATGCTTGTGGTTATGTTTATGATCCAGCTGATGGAGACCCAGATAATGGTGTAGCACCTGGAACTTCATTTGAAGCTCTTCCGGATGATTGGGTTTGCCCATTGTGTGGAGTTGGAAAAGACATGTTCTCTCCAGAATAATCTTATAATGAATATTAAGAGTGGTGAAGCTTGCTTCACCATTCTTTACTTTGTTTTTTAATAGAATACAATATTTATAAACAAAAAAGCATGCCTTCCGATATGCTGATTAATATTAAATAATTGTTCCGCCGCCAATGACGATATCACCGTCGTAAAACACAACCGCCTGCCCTGGTGTTACTGCTCGTTGTTTATTTTTAAATTCCACAAGGATTTTATCATTTTCTATTGGATGCAAAACAGCTTCTGTTTCTTTTTGGCTGTATCTTGTTTTAACCATCGCTTTCATAGGAGAAAGCAATTTTTCAACTGCTATTAAATTTAAATCCCATGCTTCTAATCTGTTGGAATATAAATCTTCTTCATCCCCAATTGTAACAGTGTTTGCATCTTTGTTTTTATTAATTACATATGCCGGTTTTCCAAAAGCAATACCAAGTCCTTTTCGCTGCCCAACAGTATAATGTATTATACCTTGATGCTGCCCTATCACATTTCCATTCATATCTACAAATTTACCTTTTGGCGACTCAACGCCCATCACATTCTCAAGAAAACCTGCATAATCCCCGTCCTTAACGAAGCATATATCCTGGCTGTCCGGCTTGCGGGCATTTATTAAGTCTCTTTCTTCTGCAATTTTTCGTACATCAGTTTTAAACATGCCTCCAAGTGGCAAAAGTGTCCTTGACAAATCATGCTGTGAAAGAACATAAAGTACATAACTTTGATCTTTTGATGTATCAATAGCTTTCTTTAATAAATACCTTCCGCTTCCTTTATCAAATTCTATTTGTGCATAATGGCCTGTTGCTATATAATCTTTTTCCATGAGAATTGCTCTTTGAATAAGTTTGCTGAATTTTATAAAGCGGTTGCAGTCTATGCATGGATTTGGAGTGTTACCAATTTCATAACTGCGGGAAAATTTTTGCATTACCTCTTCTTTAAATGTTTCGCCAAAATTAAAAACGAAATGCTCTATACCTAGTTTATAACAAACGCTTCTGGCATCTTCCACATCTTCTAATGAACAACAAGTTCTTGTTCTGCACGATGTTTCAATATCTTCATTGCTGAATAATTTTAAAGTAGCACCACAAATATCATAGCCCTGGTCTCTAAGCAAGACTGCAGTAACTGAGCTGTCAACTCCGCCGCTCATAGCAACCATAACTTTTTTCTTCATTGCATTCTCCTATTCTAAAAAACAGGACATTTCTGTCCTGTTCTAATTAATTCGTTTGTATAAACATTATATAGCTAACACTTTTTATTGTCAATTATTTTAAACTTTATTTAATCCTCTTGTTCCTTCTCATCCTTCTCATCCTTCTCATCCTTCTCGTCCTTCTCGTCCTTCTTGTTGCCTTTTTCCACTATTGAAGAAAAAATAATACCTATTTCAAAAAGTAAAAGCATTGGCAACGCAAGCAATGTTTGTGTTATAACATCTGGTGGAGTCAATATTGCAGCAATAATAAATATTATCAAAATTATATATTTACGATTCTGTTTAAGGAAGCTCACTTTTAAAATACGGAATTTTGTCAGTATAACCATAATTATGGGCAATTCAAATATAATTCCAAAAGATAAAAGCGTATTCACAACAAAAGATAAATAGCTGCTGAAACTAATCATTTCTTCTATCTCAGCAATTTGAAATCCCATGAAAAACTGAAGCATTATCGGCAATATTATAATATAAGAAAATACAATACCTGCTATAAAAAATATACCTCCAACAAATAATGAAACAGCTATAGTTCTTCTCTCAACTTTCTTTAAGCCCGGACTCACAAACAACCATATCTGCAGTACTAAGAAAGGAGCAGCTATAACAAGTCCTCCAATCACTGAAATTTTAACATATGATAATAAAAGTTCAGCTGGAGCTATAAACACAAAGTTTATATATGGTGCAATATTTACAATATCCTTGACTATAATTTCAGCAAAATTATAAAATCCCATTACTGCAACTATAAGTACTATACTTGAATAAATAAGTCTTTTTCTAAGTTCAGTTAAATGTTCTACAATTGTTAAGTTTTTCTCGTCTGATTTTTTATTAGCTTTTCTTTTCATCTTCTAAGCCTTCCGTCTTATCTTCAGTTGATTTATTTGAACTGGACTTAAACTCACTAAAAGCAAGTCCGATTGACTTTCCAATTTTCGGAAGCTTAGAAGGCCCAAATATAACGAGTGTAATTGCTAATATTAATATTAATTCTGTAGCTCCTATTTTGCCCATAATATACCTCCTATCAGCATATTTTTATTTTTATATAATTTTTATCACTTAAACAATCTTCAGCTTGTTACCCTTTAACAATTAACTGCTTTTGTAATAAAATTAACAATTTCAATTTTACTTCCTAACAGATAATTTGTCAAGAATAATGATACTAATATAACGATTCAATTGATTTAATTATACAGTATAAAACATGATTTACCGGAGTAGGAATATTAAGGGATTTACCCATTTCTACAACAGTACCTGCAAAAAAGTCAACCTCAGTCCTCCTTTTTGCCTCTACATCTTGAAGCATTGACGTTCTTCCATTAGGTGAAAAACTGTTCATCAATAATACAAAATCATCGATATCTTCTTCTCTTAAATCAATATTGGCAGCTTTTGCAATTGCAAGAACTTCCATCATTGCTTCCCTGAACAAAATGAGATTAGTTTCTAGGCTGGTAACTTTCCCATAAGGCGCCCTTGTAACAGCTGTCACCTGATTTACTCCAACATTGAGCATGAACTTTTTCCATATCATGCGGATCATATCTGGAAAAATAATGTTTTTTATACCTGCTTTGTTGAAGCAGTCTTGTACAGCTTGTACAGCTGAAGAAATTACGGTATTATCTGCTTCTCCAAAATGGATTTCTCCATCCATTGTATTAATAACATCATAGTCTGTTCTTTCAGCATCAATTTTCATTGATAACCCGTAAAGCGCTTTATTATCAGGATAAGCAGCATGTATTCTCGATCTTGCTGTAACTCCATTTAAAAAAGTAATCAAAATTGTATTTTCTCCTACAAAACTTCTTACATCTTCTATAGCTCCATCAAGTTGATAATTTTTTACACAGAAAATTATCAAATCAAATTTAATATCATTGTCACCTTCCGAATAAATATTAGGGTGAAAAGTATTTCCATTTAACGTAAAGCCTTGTTTTTGAAGTTTTTCTTTTCTTGATTGTCCTGAAATAACAGCAAAATCTGTACCGTAACATTTATAAAGAGCGTTTCCATAAACGGTGCCAACAGCACCCATTCCAATTAAAGCAACTTTTTTTATATTCATATTTAATCCCCTGTCATTAATTTTAATTTAGCTATTAAATAATTAAGCCTACTATAATTATAATAAAAATACTAAAATAAGGCAATTGTTTTGTGATAAAAATGAATAATTAAATATTTAACTAGCCAAATTATACATAAATCAAGACAATATGTCCTGATTTATTAAAGCATTTCTTTTACATAATTCGGTATGGCAAATGCACCTTTGTGAAGTTGTGTGTTATAATATTTTGTTTTCAGACCCAGTGAATTCCAATATTCTTCATTTATATTTTCAACCGGATCATATTTTTTAGAAGCAAATCCGAACAGCCAATGACCTGATCCATAAGTAGGTATATGTGCTTGATAAACACTTGCTATAGGAAATACTGTTTTTATTTTTTCATGAGCTCTTTGCATAGCAGCTGCTTCTCTTGCATAATATGGACTTTCGTGCTGATTTACCAGAATGCCGTCTTCTTTTAAAGCTTTAAAACAATTTTCATAAAAATCAATTGTAAAAAGTTCCATTCCAGGTCCAACAGGATCTGTTGAATCAACAATTATCAAATCATATTCATTTTCTTTTGTACGTACGAATTTCAATCCGTCTTCAAAGTATAAATTTACTCTTTCTTCATTTAACTTTGATGCAGTTTGAGGAATATATTCCTGACATACATCTACAACCATTTTATCAATTTCAACCATGTCTATTTTTTCAACTGATTTATAACGAGTAAGTTCGCGAACTGTTCCTCCGTCTCCTGCACCAATAACCAATATCTTCTTAATATTTGGATTTACTGACATTGGTACATGTGTAATCATTTCATGATATATAAATTCATCTTTTTCAGTAAGCATAATATATCCATCAATTACTAACACTTTTCCAAATTCAGGAGTTTGAAATACATCTATTTTTTGAAAATCACTTTTTACACTTGCAAGCTGTTCATCAACTCTTATAGAAAATCTTACATCTTTTGTATGCTCTTCTGTAAACCATAATTCCATTTATTTATCCTCCTGAAATATATTCATTCCGCTAAAAATTTCAATCATTTCTTTTCTAAGGCTGTCTGAAATTTCCAGTCTTTTCTTAGGAGGAAGTTCATATACATCCTTGTTAAAAAGATAATTTTGAAGATCTATATCTTTAATGAGCATTTTCGTATGAAATGTATTTGATTGAAATACATTAATATCAATAGCATCATATTTATTCAAAGTTTCTTTATCTATATAATCCTGAATAGATTTAATATCATGATCTATGAAATATTTTTTTCCTTTAACATCTCTTGTAAAGCCTCTGACACGATAGTCAATTGTCATAATATCAGAATCAAAACTGTCAATGAGATAATCCAAAGCATTGAGAGGTGATATCTGCCCACATGTAGAAACATCTATATCAACACGAAATGTAGAAATTGCATTTTCAGGATGATGCTCCGGATATGAATGTACAGTAACATGACTTTTATCTAAATGTGCATGTATTGTTTCATGCTGCAAATCTTTCTTGCAAATAAGTTTTCCCTGGTTGCAGGAATCATCAATTTCTTCAGGAGTCAATGCGCCTTCTGCAATTAATACATTTACAGAAGCCCCTTGGGGATCATAATCCTGTTTAGATATATTAAGAATGTGTGCGCCTATAAGTTCCGTTACTTTGCACAATATTTTTGTAAGCCTTTCTGAATTATATTGCTCATCAATATATTCTATATATTCCTTTTGTTCTCTCTCGCCTTTTGCATAGCAAACATCATAAATGTTAAAACTAAGCGATTTTGTAAGATTATTAAAGCCATACAATGCCAGTTTTTTTTCCACCCCTAACACCACTACCTTTCTTTTCAAACATTAAATTTGAATTGCATAACATTACTATTCTGTACCGCTAATGTTATATAATTCATTTATTAAATGATTAATATTAATCATTAATTTTAACCTATTATAAACTATACATTCTTTTATAGCAATATTTTTTGAATTAATTAATATCTTAACAGTTAAATTAGATCAAAACTAAAAAAAATTACCGTTAAGATTATACCTTAACGGTATTTATGTTATATTTCTAAGCTTTCTCCAAATGCTCTGCATCTTTTCAGTGCATCTTCATCAGGATTCCAAAGTTCTTTAATACCTGCTGCTGCTGTAAGAATTCCGTTGTTAATCGTAGAAGAGCCCACAAGAATCATTTTCGATTTGAACACTTCTGTAATTATGTCATTTAACACTTCTTCATCATCAAATATTATTTTTTTTTGTAAGTTGATTGTCGTTAAAAACTATACTACCTTCAACATTTCTAAAATTCATATATACCTCCTTGTTTTTAATTAGTATTTACACTTAAGACAAAATTATTTTTAATCAAGATATTTCTTTTCTAAATTTGCAAGAATGCCTAAGTAATATTTTTGTGCTCATTGCTTTTCTTTTGCTTTTCTATTGTTCCTAATTATCCTAAAAATATTTTCAAATCGTCTTCTACTGTTCCTATGCCAGCAATTCCAAAGTTTTCGACTAATACGTTAACAACATTTGGTGAAAGGAATGCCGGCAATGTTGGTCCTAAATGTATATTTTTAACTCCAAGATACAACAGAGATAAAAGCACTATTACAGCTTTTTGTTCATACCAAGCAATGTTGAATGCTAATGGTAATTCATTGATATCTTCTAATTCAAATATTTCTTTTAATTTCAAAGCTATTAAAACTAATGAATAAGAATCGTTGCACTGTCCGGCATCTAATACTCTTGGTATTCCTCCGATGTCTCCTAAGTTTAATTTATTGTATTTATATTTTGCACAACCTGCCGTTAAAATTACAGTATCTTTAGGAAGTGCAGCAGCGAAGTCTGTGTAGTAATTTCTTGATTTAGCTCTTCCGTCACATCCGGCCATAACGAAGAATTTCTTAATTGCTCCTGATTTAACTGCCTCTACAACTTTGTCTGCCAATGCAAATACTTGTTCATGAGCAAATCCGCCAACTATTGAACCCGTTTCAATTTCTGTTGGAGCTTTACATTTCTTTGCAAGCTCTATGATTTCTGTAAAATCTTTTTTGTCTCCGCTTTCGCCTTCAATATGTTTGCATCCTGGATATCCAGCAGAACCTGTAGTAAACAATCTGCCCTTGTAGCTGTCTTTAGGTGGTACAATACAGTTTGTTGTCATTAATATTGGTCCGTTGAATGATTCAAATTCTTCTTTTTGTTTCCACCAAGCATTTCCGTAGTTTCCTACTAAATGTTTGTATTTCTTTAAATGTGGATAATAGTGAGCAGGAAGCATTTCTGAATGAGTGTAAACATCAATTCCAGTACCATCTGTTTGTTCAAGAAGTCTTTCTAAATCTTTTAAATCATGTCCTGAAATTAAAATTCCTGGGTTAGTTCCAACGCCTATGTTTACGCTTGTAATTTCTGGATTTCCATATGTGCTGGTATTAGCTTTATCTAATAACGCCATAC
>JBASLQ010000106.1:0-3246 GCA_049656425.1 Sedimentibacter sp. | reverse complement strand
ATAAGCATATGAATAAAATATTTATTATAAAATGCTTAAAATAATTTGTTATATTTTTACCAATCTGTAATTTGTGACTTTTTTTATATAATTTTATTATTCCTAATTCTATCATTTCACGCAATTCTTTTAATTCATTTACATCCCCTTGACTTATTATTAGCCTGAAAAGCAAGGGGTCAAATAAAATTCCGTCAGTGGTGTCTGCTATATATGTACCGTCACCTCTTTTAATTTTAACTATTCCATATGCCGATAAAGTTTTCATAGCTTCTCTAATAGATCCGCGGCTTACATTTAGCATCTGAGAAAGTTCGGTCTCACTGGGCAATTTATCTCCAGGAACTAATTTCTTTGTTATCAATAGTCTTTTTATTGTTTTAACAACTATATCCGTTGCTACTTCTCTTTTTTCTATTTTGAAGATATCAACTAATTCAGCATTTTCATTATTGTTAGACAACGTTTACTCACCTCGCTTAGAAATTTTTGCTTTATTATAATAATCCGTCTTTGTTCTTCAGAACATTAAACATTAAACATCCAATGTTTACGTTTTCTTGATTATATCATATTATATTTACTGTGTCAATGTTTTCAATATAAATACTTTTTTAACAATAAATATACAACTGATTATATTAATTATATACTTTCACGAATAACTTGCATGGTATTTTTGGTATACAATATAAGCATATGAATAAAATATTTATTATAAAATGCTTAAAATAATTTGTTATATTTTTACCAATCTGTAATTTGTGACTTTTTTTATATAATTTTATTAATATAACATCATAATATTTCCATTTATTAAAAATTAAAAATATACGATCAAATATTTTATTGTATATTTTTTTATTGTATGATATTATTATAGAAATTAAATATGTAACAGAGTAGACAAGATGCGTTAAGTGTTAGGGGATGGGATGTCGCCCTTGAACGAAAGATTCGTCTGCGGTATCTTGTCGCTTCCGCTGTATTAGAGAAATGGCGTTAGCCTTTAATTCTCCTATATTGTGCGGAGGTATTGCTTTGCTCAAGAAGGAGGACTTATGAGAAGTAATGCTGATACACAAAAATTCACATCGTTGACGATTGTGAGAGCTGGGCTTTTTATATCAATGAGCTTAGTATTAAAAGTGATGTTTGAAATTTATATACCGCTGGCAGGAATACCTGCACTGCGAATAAATTTCGCATCGATTCCACTTATGCTGTCAGGCATAGTTTTGGGACCTGCAGCAGGATTTATAACAGGTGCAGCCGCTGATATCATTAATTTCATGGTTAAGCCTAATGGTCCATTTTTCCCGGGTTTTACGCTTGTCAGTGCATTAAGCGGGTTCATTCCTGGCATTATTTACAAATATATAAAGAAAGACATTAATTTCAATTTGCTTAATACAATATTTATTTCTTTATTGTCTGTTGGTTTTGTTTCAGTCTTCATTTATAATGGTTTATTGACATTTGACAATGGCATTATGTATAATGGAAAACCTTTAAGCTTATTGTATATTGCCGGATTCTTTATATTGGTTGCTGCTTATTTGTTAATTCCAATAAAATTAACTTCTTCATCAACCAGCTTAAACATGAATAAAATTGTGTTTACAACAAGCGTAACTCAATTGATTACGTCAATCATATTAAACACTTACTTTTTATCAGTTTTGTATGGCAAAGGATTCATGATATTTTTGCCCGCCAGAATATTAACTAATTTCTTCATGATACCTCTGTATTCAATAACCATTGCAGCAATATTGAATGCACTGAAAGGAAGCTTTAACATAAAATAAATCAAAAACTCAAGTACCTGGTACTTGAGTTTTTTGATTTTCACTTAATCTTTATTAATGCTATCTGCTGCTAACTTTCCTGTGGAAAAAGCTGCTTGAATGTTAAAGCCTCCTGTGTCACCGTCATAATCTATTACTTCTCCTGCAAAATATAATCCAGGCACTATTTTAGATTCCATTGTTTTAGAATTAATTTCATCTGTTGATATACCGCCCTTAGTTACCATGGCAATGTTAAAATCTCCAAGCTTTTCTACTTTTACGGAATGATCCGAAAGAAATTCTGTTAATTTTTTTCTGCTGTTTTTGTCTAATTGGCTGCAAATTTTATCATCTTCAACATTGGCCAATTCCATGATTCTGTCTATAAATCGTTTTGGTACATCCAATTGTTTTAAAACTGTCTTTACATTCAATTTTCCTGAATTTATTATTGTATTTTCAAAATATTTTCTGAATTCTTCTGCATTTGAAAATTGAGTGAAATTAATTTTTAAAATATCACCTTTTTCTATATATCTTGAATTGTTTAAAATTACAGGTCCTGAAATGTTAACATGCGTTAAAAGCAAATCTCCTGCAAATTCATTTATTTTTTTATTGTTTCTCCATAAAGTAATTCTAATATTTTCAAATGATATTCCTGATAAATTCTTAAATTTGTAATTTTCCACATACACAGGAGCAAGTGCTTGTTTAGGTTCTGTTATTTTATGCCCCATACTTTTTGCAAAAACATAACCATCCCCCGTAGAACCTGTATTTGCATATGATTTTCCGCCGGAAGTTATTATTAATTTTTCACTTGCATAGAAATTTTTCGATGTTTTAACGAAAAACAATTTACTTTTTTCATCAAAAGATATTTTTTCTGCTGCTTCGTTGTAAATTATTTCTGTTTTGTTTTCCTTGCAGCATTTAACAAGTACATCAAGTATGTCTGAAGCTATAAATGAATTTGGAAACACCTTGTTGTCTTCTCTTATTGTACTTATTACACCATCGTTTTGAAAAAATTCCATTGCATGCTTATTAGTAAAGTTATAAAGGGCAGTTTTAACAAATCTGCCCTTATCTCCATACTTTTTTAAGAAATCACTTGTACTGCAATTATTTGTATAATTGCATTGTCCTGCTCCTGACAAAAGAAGTTTCTTTCCGGGGCTTAAGTTTTTTTCCAAGAGGAGCACTTTTTTATTTTTAATTGAGAGTGCGCTGAAAAGCCCGGCTGCTCCTGCTCCAATTACAATAACATCATATTTCATTTATACAGTATTTCCTTCTGATTCATCATTTTCTTTTATATCAGTCTTGCCTGGTTCAATTGTTTCATCTGATTCATTTTCTGATTCAATCATTTCATCTGAATTATTTATTTCATAAATTTCTTTCATTTTTTCAATATTAATTGCTGCTTGAACAGAGTATTCTATTC
>JBASLQ010000105.1:0-2042 GCA_049656425.1 Sedimentibacter sp. | reverse complement strand
CTCTTTGACTGTTGTGATGCCTTCAACATTGGGGATAATATTTCTTTTGCTTTGCTTTGCTGATTCCTTGGCTATTTTTTGCCATCTGTCTAATTTCTTTTGTTCCCTGTCTTTTTCATTAAGCTTTACTACAGTTCTTTCGGTTATTAAAGGAATAAAATTTTTCACACCCAGCTCAACATTTTGCTGAATTATAGTTTCCATCTTTGTCAGCTTTGGAATTCCCTGGCACAGTGTTATATTAATGAAAGTTTCATTATTTCTTTCTATTTTCTCAATAATTTGACAAATTATATCTTCTTTATTTATTTCTTCAATTTGCGCCTTGTATTCACTGCTGTCTGTCACAACAGATATTAAATTACCTGTCTGAGCACGCAATATTGTTTTTAAATGCCTTGCATCGCCGCCTGTAACATTAACTTTATTGTTTATAATATTATCATCCGCACAAAAATATCTAAACATTTTAACCTCACACTATTTTAATCTCGCTGTTACACAAACCCAATCTTCGCTATCATTTATTTCCATTACTTCAAACCCCAGTTTTTCAAAATCATTGAAAACATCATTTTGATACTTTTTTATAATTCCTGAAGCAACAACCAATCCGCCCTTTTTTAAGAATTTTGGAAATGTAATACTCATGCCCATTATTATTTGAGCAATAATATTTATTGCTATCATATCGTATTTATTGCTTCCTATAGACTCCTGCAATTTTTCATCACCGGTTACATCACCGCAATAAACTGTAAATCTGTCATCATAAATATTATTTAGTGCTGCATTTTCTTTTGCAATTCTAACAGCATTTTCATCAATATCAACACCAACAGAACTTTTTGCTCCCAGCAATATAGCGGCTATGGACAATATACCGCTTCCGCAGCCCATATCCAATACTTCCATTCCTTCATCCAAATGTTTTACAATTTGTTCTATGCATAAACGAGTTGTATGATGCTGTCCTGTTCCAAAGCTCATTCCGGGATCAATTTCAAGAATTATTTTTCCTTCAGTTGATTCCTTGTACTCTTCCCATGATGGTTTAATTATTATTTTATCTGAAACAACAAAAGGTTTGAAATATTGCTTCCAGTTGTTGGCCCAATCTTCTTCATTTAAAATTTGAGTTGCAATTTTAAGTCTTCCTAAATCAATATCTTTATTTTCGTCTTTTAAGCTTCCAACGAATTTATTTATTTCCTGCAGCAATTGATTGCCTTGGTTGTTATCTGCAAGATATACTTTTATGCAGCTTTCACAATCCTTCATTTTTGCAAGTTCTTCATCGTAATAATCCCAATTCATTGTATCATTGTGCAAGAAATCCTCAAATACGCTTGCATCTTCAATTAAAGCATCGTTAATTCCAAGCTTAATCAATGCTCCATTTATTATTTCAATTCCGTTTGTTGTTGTATATATTGATACTTCAATCCAATTCATAATTCTCTCCTTGATTTTTTGCTATTCCGTCTCTTTATTAAATTATTTGAATTTCATAAGTTATTGGAACTGCTTTTTCAAGCATAGCAGAAACACCGCAGTATTTTTCCATTGACAGTTTAACTGCTTTTTCAAGCTTTTCAAAAGGTAAATCCTGACCTTTGAACTTGTATATTACTTTTATGTAGTTGTAAATTTTAGGGTCTTCATCCCTTGATTCTGCTTCAATATCAACATTTACATCTTCAACTTCCACTCGCATCTTATTTAAAATAGTCATTATGTCAATACCGGAGCAGCCAATAAGTCCAGCTAATAAAAGAGATTTAGGACTGGGTCCAAATCCGTTTCCGCCATTTTCAACAGTAGCATCAGTAGTTACAATGTGCCCGTTAATTTCCATTTCAAAAGCCATATTACCTTTTAATTTAGCATTAATATTTGTTTTATTCATTATTTTCACTCCTCAATTCAATAAATTATTTTAGTTGCATTACATTTAAAGTTATTACATTATATCATGATTAGGTAGTCAAAAGTCAAGTTATATAAATTTCAATAGACAAACACACTATATATAGTATGTT
>JBASLQ010000104.1:0-3195 GCA_049656425.1 Sedimentibacter sp. | reverse complement strand
GAGAAAGATATATATGAGCTTAAATATGAAATAGGCTCAAATATTTGGTATCTATTCAAAAAATAGGAAAGGCAGGAAATTGGTTTAGTAATTTCTATTTTAGATCTTGGAAAAGATGATAAAGATTAAAAGGCAGATTTAAATTCTGATTTACCTTATGCTTTTTTGTCGAAATATGTAAAAAAATAGATTGTTAAGACAATATACAAATAGAATAAAATACACTATAATTATGCAGACGTTTACAAATTCTTACAATATTTTATGCAAAAGGAAGTGTAATATGAAATATACATCGAAAAAAACGCTGCAAAACCATTTTTGCATTTTAAAAACAATATTGTCATCGAAATAAATATATATAAATGAAATATTGTATATAATTGGAAATTAATATATAATGATTTTATTAAATTCTCCTGCAAGTACATCTTTATTGGAGGTAATTATGCTTTCAAAAATAAAAACATGTGTTCTTTATGGGTTAGAGGGTTATGAAATTGATGTAGAAACTGATTTATCCGGAGGCTTGCCGAATTTTAACATAGTTGGTTTGCCGGATATTTCAATTAAAGAATCCAAGGAAAGAGTGCGATCTGCTATTAAAAACAGCGGCTACAATTTCCCGGTCAGCCGCATTACTGTTAACTTGGCACCCGCTAATTTTAAAAAGGAAGGAAGTCAAATAGACTTGCCAATTGCCATTGGCATATTAACTGCTACCAAAATAATTGAAAAAAACATTGATGAAAAAACATGTATTATTGGCGAGCTATCTTTAGATGGAAATATTACAGCAATTGACGGAGCTCTTCCAATGGTTATTTCAATGCGTAACAATAATTTTGAAAGAGTGATTATACCTGAAGAAAACAAAGAGGAATGCGGTGCAATTGAAGGTATTGACGTTATTCCGGTAGAAAATATAAATTACCTTGTTGATTATTTAAATGGATATAAAATTATAGAAGCATATAGAGTTACGTATGAATCATCTGAAAAACATGATGAATTTCAAGAAGATTTTTCTGAAATTAAAGGACAGCCTGCAATGAAAAGGGCAGTTGAAATTGCAGCTGCCGGGATGCATAATATTCTTCTTCTGGGGAGTCCCGGATCAGGTAAAACTATGGTTGCTCGGCGAATACCTACAATATTGCCTGATTTGACATTTGAAGAATCATTGGAAGTAACAAAAATATACAGCATATCAGGACTTTTAAACAATAAATGTTTAATCAGAAAACGTCCTTTCCGTTCACCTCATCATACTTCATCGCGCGTTGCAATGGCAGGCGGCGGTTCAAAGCCAAGCCCAGGGGAAGTATCACTTGCACATTATGGAATTTTGTTTCTTGATGAAATTCCTGAGTTTCCTAAAAGCGTTTTAGAAGTATTGAGACAGCCCATGGAAGATGGGAAAATATCTATATCAAGAGCAAATGGTTCATTTACTTTTCCTGCAAAATTTATGATGGTTTCATCTATGAATCCATGTCCGTGTGGGTACTTAGGTGATCCAACTCACGAATGTTCATGTACCCAAGGACAAATTGACAAATATCTTGGCAAAATTTCCGGTCCGTTGTTAAACCGCATTGATATACAAATAGAAGTTTCCCCAGTAAAATATGAAGATTTGAATAATAATAAAACAGAAGAATCATCCAGTGAAATAAAAAAGCGCATAATAAAAGCACGTCACATACAGCAAAAAAGATATGAGGGTATTGGTATCATTACAAATTCTGAGCTAAGCGGAAAATACATTTCAAAGTATTGCAAAGTTAACAAAGAATCAGACCGACTGTTAAAAGATGCATTTGAAAGGCTTGGACTAAGTGCAAGAGCATATAACAAAATTTTGAAGGTAGCAAGGACTATTGCTGATTTGGAAGAATGTGAAAACATTGATACAAAACATATTGCAGAAGCAATTCAGTATAGAAGTTTAGATAGAAAATACTGGAGGTAATCATGGATAAATTAAATGTTAATCAAAAAACAATTGCGTGGCTTAATTCTGTAAGGGGCGTTTCTAATGGAAAAATTGAAAGAATTCTAGAATTCTTTAATGGAAAACCTGAAGATTTATGGAATGATTTTGAAGCTGAAAAACACAGCTTAACTATGATAAAACCAGAAATTCTAAATGAACTTTCAAAATCTAAACATGATTTTGAAGAAAATATATTAAAAAAATTATATGATGAAAACTCATTTGTTGTAACAATTTATGATGACAACTATCCAAAGAAGCTTCGCCAAACTGAAGGAGCTCCTTATATATTGTACTGCAGGGGGAATTTAACAGGTATTGATAATTTATCTATTGCTGTAGTTGGCTCACGTAAAGCAACTGCATATGGAAAATGGGTTGCTGAAAAACTAACTAAGGAATTATCAGAGTTGGGAGTGAATATTATAAGCGGTTTGGCTGTTGGAATTGATACAATAGCCCATAAAACAGCATTGAGATGCAAAGCAAAAACAATTGGAGTAATTGGCTGCGGCATAGATATAGTTTATCCTAAAAACAATGAATCTCTTTTTAAAGCTGTTGCTGAAAGCGGGGGAGCGGTAATTACTGAATATACTTTTGGAATGCAGCCAATGCCTAACAATTTTCACAATCGTAACCGTATTATCAGCGGCATGTCAGATGGTGTTCTTGTCATAGAGGCACAGGAAAGAAGCGGGACACTTATAACTGCAGGTCATGCAGCAAATCAAGGAAGGGAAATTTTTGCAGTTCCGGGCAATATTGACAGCCTTTACAGCAAAGGTACAAATGCATTAATAAGAGATGGAGCAAAAATTACAACAAGTATTGATGACATTGTAGAAGAAATTTTGGAATTGAAAAAAAGCGTAAAAAATTTAGAACATACATTTAATACAACCAATTTCACAGATAAAGAAATTGAAATTTTAAATTGCCTTAAATCTGGTTCTAAGACTATGAATGAACTATGTGAAGAAACAACTTTTGAAACAAATGAACTTCTAAGTATTCTGACCTTGTTGGAAATGAAAAATAATATCAAGCAAATTACAGGATATAAATTTGTTTTGAATATTTAATTTCGAAAAAATTACCAAGAAGAACCGTCCATGGTGACAATATAATGAATTAATTTCGATGTCCCCAAACAAGTAATAGCAATGGATAAAAAATAATAAAAAAATAAATAG
>JBASLQ010000103.1:0-1899 GCA_049656425.1 Sedimentibacter sp. | reverse complement strand
TAATAGACAAAATATATTACTTATAAAATTTTTAATTAAGTTATTTGAATTTTTAGCAATTTCAGAAATATATGCTAAAATAAAAACAAATATAAGCAAAATAGCTTGGTATGTCCAAATATTAGGTTCTAATATGCCACATAATACTGAAATAGCAAATAAAGACATTAAGAATCCTAATAATGTTTCGATTTTATTTAATATTTTTGATCTATCATTCATAAAATTTACCTCCTTTAGAAATATTCTAATCATGGAGCTATTACAAGTTAATGTATTATTGAACATTAAAATCATTGATACATTATAATTATCTTTGTAAAAGCTCCATGTAACAATATTATTTATAACATGTCACCCTATTTTATCTTCAAATTATCTGGTATTTTAACTCCATTTTCTTCATAGTACTTTACTGCACCTGGATGTATAGGCATAATTAAACTTGTAGCGTCTTCTATGCCAATTGAACCAGCTGCAGGTACTGTGGCTACTATATCATCCCAATTATCAAAAGTAGACTTTATTATATTATAAACTACATCTTCACTAATATCTTTATTTATCAATACATCTGATAGACTACGAACTACTGGAACATCATCTACTAAAAAATTATATGCACTTTTGGGTATATCTGCAATTGATAATGAAGGTATCTTATTATTAATAGTTGTTTGTTCTTCTGCAGTAAATGGAATTAGTCGTATATCTCGTCCTGATGCAATATCTAAAATACCTGAATATGGAGCACCACCAAAATATACAATAGCGTCAACTCTATTATCTTTAAACATTTCAAGCATTTCTTCATGTGTTGAAACAGAAAGTTGAGCATTTATACCCAAAGCATTCAATAATTCTTCAGACATTAATGACGTTGGTGAACCTCTTCCACCTATTGCAACTCTTTTATCTTGAAGGTCTTGCATTTTTTCAATTTCTGAATCAGCATCTACAACAACTTGACAATAAGTTAAATTTATTGGCATTAATGAACATATAGTATCAAACTTTTTATCATAGATGCCTTTTCCTTCCATTGCTTGTGCATCTGTAAATGTACTTCCTGTTGCCATACTAAGTTCTTTATTATCTAGCATCATATAATGTGCAGATGATCCTGATGTTGCTTCTACATTAAGTACAATGTCAGTTAATTTTTCGTTTACAACTTCAGCCATAGCAACAGAATAACCATAAACCCAAGTTGAAGTAGTAGAACCTCCAAACCTCATATTTGTTTTTTGATTAGTTTTACTATCTGTTGCAGCTGAATTATTGGTGCTATTAGCATTATTTGAACTATTAGTGTTACTTGCATTGCTTGAACTATTGGTGCATGCTGATAATACTAATAATACAACTAAAAGCAGGGCAAATAATTCTTTCGTTTTTTTACCTTTTTTCATATTTTACCTCCATCATAATTTTATATCTCTACATTTTAATGTAGTAATATATGTTTAATAACTTTCACAATATTTTTCTAAATATCGATAAATGTATCATTAATTAAATCTTTAGCCACATTCTTAATATGTTCTCTCATTTTATGCTCTGCCTTTTTAGCATCACCTTCTAATAGAGCCATTATAATATTATAATGCTCATCTAAAGCTCTTTCGTATCTTCCAAAACCTTGAGAATATATTATTAATCGTTCAACTTGGTATTTTAGAGTTTTATGCATCTCTAATATAAAACGATTGTTTGAAGCTTCTAGTATTAGTTTATGTAATTGTATTCCATAGGGAAATGCTTGCCTACCGCTTATAACCTTATTGCCTTCTTTAATATCCTTAATTTCATTATAAAATATTACTTCTAGCTTATTAAGTTCATCTTTGCTAATTTTACCAGTAGCCAAATAAGTTGCCATTCCTTCTAGTGCTTCTC
>JBASLQ010000102.1:0-2246 GCA_049656425.1 Sedimentibacter sp. | reverse complement strand
AGTAAGTCCTGCATTATCTACTTTATTAATATTAGAATTAACCTGCTCTTTAATCGAACCTACTCTTATCATAAAAAATTCATCTAAATTTGAGCCAGTTATAGATAGGAACTTTAATCTTTCAAATAAAGGATTATTTTTATCTCTTGCTTCTTCTAATACTCTTTGGTTGAATTCCAACCAGCTTAATTCTCTGTTTATAAATAATTCAGTATTATTTATATCTATGTTATCCATATTACACCACCTTTATTACTTTAAGAACAGGAGAAACACCAAATACTTCTTTAAAAAATTCGGATTTTGTTTCAAAGGTCCATTCTTCTAACAGTATATCTTCTGTAGTTTTTACAATTATTATTAGTTCATTATTATTATATTTCACAGTCATATCATTTATTTTTTGTTTATGGCTTCTATCCAGAGCTTCTGCAATTCTTATTATTGCTACTAACTTTGATATAATAATCCTGAGTGACTCACTTAAGTTGATAAAATTTCCATGATTATATGAAGGCACTGTTTTGCTGTGGTATCTGGCTACATTTGCTACCACTTTCATTTCCTCCTCTGATAGCCCTAAAATATCTGAAGACAAAATTATATTATAAGAATTAATATAATGCTTATTAAAACTTACATATTTTCCTATATCATGTAATATCGCTGCAATCTGCAGTAAAAATTTCTCTCTTTTACCAAGCCCATGCAATTTTTTTATGGAATCAAATATTATTAAAGATTTATTTTCTACATATTCGGCATGTTCCTTTTGATAATGAAATTTTGCTCCGATTAAACGGCATAAAGACAAAGTATCATATTGGAGTTCATCAATTGTATATGGATTAATTTTTTCTATAATATCTGAAACAACTCCATCTACAAGAGTGACCATAGGGGTGTAAATTTTGTCGTTTAAGGTTATATCAAGAAATTTTTTAAATATCATCATTGTTGGAAGAAGTATGTCTGAACTTTCCTGAGGTATTTTATAATTCTTTGATATGGCTTGAGGTGATAAATATAATAATTTATAGTAAACATTTAAGAAATCATCTTTTAAAATAAATTTGTTCAAATCTGCTCTGTTCACATCAATGCATAGTTTATTAATCAATTGAATTTCTCCGCCTATAACAATCAGATTATTAAAATTTCTTTTATTTTGGAACAACATTAAATTGTCAATATTACTTTCTATAAATTCTTCCATTACCTTAGGAAAATTTAAAGTTCTGCCTTCTAAACTTGATAGTATTTCTCTTATTCTCAGAGAGCCCAGTTTTATATTTCGGCTTAAATTAAGTTTGTCTTTATCATAAATTGATACTTGAATGCTGCCGGATCCAATATCCAATATTATACAATTTTCTTTACACATATCATTGTAATTTTCCATATTACTTTTAATACCTTTAAAGGCTAAATATCTTTCTTCGGAATTAGTAATTACATTTATGTTAAAGCCGGTTTTTAATTTAATTTGATCTATTATGTAATCTCTGTTTGATGCTTCTCTTATAGCACTGGTTGCTACAGCCTTATAAATTTTTATATTGTATTCAGCCATAAGTTGTTTGAAGCCCTTTAAAATATCACAGGTTTTATTAAGAGTTTTATAACATATTTTTCCCATTGCATAAGTATCTCTGCCTAAAGTAATTGTTCGCCTTATATTTTCAATGGTTTTAATTTTATTATTCTTTTTATTTATTTCAACAATTTCCATACATAAAGAATGAGATCCAATATCAATTGCTGCAACTAATTGGTTTTCATTTTTCATATTCTCCTCCAACAGTAATAATATTTTTAGCATACTACCCAACAATAATAATATATAAACAAATTGTAGAATTTTGGGGACGGTTCTTTTTGATTGACAGGAATTGTCCCCGGTTTTATAAGTCATAAAATAAGTATCAATATTTTCATCATAAAATTGAGCAGATAATTCAGCCATTGTTAATGTAATGAAATAGGTATTGATATGTTTATCTTTGAAGATGCAAAGCATCTTGCATCATAGACTGAGGCTAGCTCCTTCCAATAATGAAAGTGCAGGCAAAAAAAGGTGCCAGAATATAAATAGTCCAAGATAAATTTAGAAAGTTCCGGAAAGATAGAATATCCTGAGGATGGAGCTTAAAATCAAAGGTCCGTCCCCTGAATATATTACCAAACTGCTATTTGACCGTCGGCTCTTTTTTCAGTACCGCCGCACAAAGTCCCATCCTCTGTTC
>JBASLQ010000101.1:0-3903 GCA_049656425.1 Sedimentibacter sp. | reverse complement strand
AATTTGCTGCTTGATATGGTCTTTGACTTTAACTTTCTTTGACCTTCGCTGAAGATAAAAAAACCTTATTATTATGAGTTTACCACCATTTATGTAAAAACTAGGGCAGTCGGATCACTATCTTAGCCGCCGACTTCGCCCTCTTTTTCTCTTTATAGCCTCAATGGCTACTATGTTTATTGAATAAGCTAAGTACCTTAAGTTAAGTACCTGGTACCGCCAAGGTTATTATTTATTACAATGTTACTATTTATTATATTCAATATAGATTGACCTTTTCAATTGTCGATATTGATGAAACAAGCTTAATACCTTTAATAGAATATACAACATTGTAAGATAAAATTAATCATTCACTAACCTTTAAACATTAAATATGTATTTGTCTAATCTTTCAAAAGCTTCAATTACTTTTGTTTTTGGCAATGCAAGATTTAAACGTATTGCATAAGGACGATTGAAGGGACGTCCATCCTGCCACATAACTCCAACATCTGTTCCTGCTTTGTATAGCTGTTCAAGAGTCATGTTATGCTCTTTGCAATACTCCCCGCAATCAAGATACAACATGTATGTTCCCTGAGGTTTAGCAAATTTAATTCCTTTATAATTATTTAAGATGTGCTCCCATACATAGTCAACATTTTCAGAAATTACCTGACAAAGTTCATCAACCCATTCATAACCTTCCTGCTTATACGCTCCAATCAAAGCATGAATAGATAGAACATTCAAATCATTGTAGTGAGGCTTGCTGCTTTGTGATCTTACACGGTCACGTAAATACTTGCTGTAAATTATATGATATGAACCAACCAATCCGGCAAGGTTGAATGTCTTGCTTGGTGCATATACTGCTATTGTGCGATTGCGAGCATCTTCACTGACACTTTGTGTCGGAATATGTTTATTGCCGTATAGTATTATATCGCTCCAAATTTCATCAGATATTACTACACAATCGTTATTTTTGTAGACTTCCATAGCCTTCTCTATTTCTTCACGTTCCCATACACGACCGCATGGATTGTGAGGAGAACAGAATACTGCAACGTGAATCTTGTACTGTTTTAGCTTAGCATCCATATCTTCGTAATCCATACGCCAAATTCCATCTTCATCTTGCTTCAGTTGGGTATGAATTATTTTTCTTCCATTATTCTCCATTGCCATAGTGAACCCTATATAAGTAGGAGAATGCAGCAACACACAGTCACCAGGTGCAGAAAAGGCATTAATTGCTGAAGCAACACAGCCAAGAACTCCGTTCTCATATCCTATATGTTCAGCTGTCAAGCCTGTTACACCATTACGTGTTTCCTGCCATTTTATTATTGAATCAAAATATTCTTTACTTGGCTGGAAATAACCAAACATTGGGTGCTTTGCACGTTCAATAATTGCTTCCTGAATTGTTGGTACGGTTGGAAAATTCATATCAGCAACCCACATTGGAATAATACTGTATCCTTCTTTTGGAGGCTCCGGTCCAAATCCCTGCATCAAATCAACGGCTATGGAATCTTTTCCACGACGATCTATAATACTTGTAAAATCATATTTCATAATAATTCATTCCTCTCAATCTATATTTTAATTTTCTTTGATATTCACCTTAGTTGATTTATTTAAATTACTATTTTAATAATTGAGCTAATTTATCAACATCAGGCATGTCTGTAATATGTGAAGCATAGTGAGCATATGTAACATTCAAATCCTTATCTACAACAAATGCTGCAGGCAACTGTAATTCATTGCCTTCATAATCACCATGAGTTAACCCTGATGCATGTACTCTTCCAAGCTTCTCCATGGAATCTGGTCCAATCATTTCTTCCTGTGAATTGGCCGGTAAAATTTCAAGTTGTTTATAAAGTTCTTGGCTTGGATTACAAATAATTTCAAATGGATAATTATTTTTGTCCAGTTCTTTTTTTAATTTATCAGGTTCCGATTGAAGCACAACTAACACTTCTCCGCCTGCTTCTTTTATTTTATCATACTCTTCATTTAAAATCATCATATCAAATCTGCATAATGTACATCCTGCATATCTTAAAAATAATATGGCAGTTTTATTGTCGCTCAACAAACTATTTAATGATATGCCTCTACTATAGAGAGTATCGACTTTAAAATCAGGCATCTTACTTCCAATAATTAATTTCATAACTTCTCCTCTGCTATAAATTTATTCTGCTTCATAACTTATTGTCATCTTAGCTTTCTTATCCATTGCAAAACCAAATCCAACAGCTAATACTAAAATAGCAACTACGTATATTTTTTCGACATTTGTAGAAAATCCCCATAATAAGTAAAACTGATATGCCGCACAAGCTGCTGCACCGTATGCTATTAAGTTAAGAACTGGTTTAGAAACCTTTACTCTTGATTTTGCATATTCAACAGGCAATACCTTTGGCAGTCTTACTAGTGCTATGCTTAAAACAACGTTGAAAGCCTGCATAATTAACATAGCCGCATTTGCAATAGCTCCAATAGACAAACCTGTTACTATTGGAACAAGACCAACAACATAAAATATAGTCAATAACACATGAGGTGTTTTATATTTTTCATTGATTGCACCAAGAGATTTTGGAAACCAGCCATCTTCAACAGCCTGAAGAACAGGTTTTGTTACCCAAGCCAGGGTAGCATTCAATGTTGTCATAAGTGCAAAACCTGCACCGCAAACTGTAAAGAAAACAAATGCCCAGCTTGGCATTACTGCCTTTGCAACCAATGCTAACGGTTGATTAGCAACCTGACTTATTGGCAATACATTTGCCGCAACAATGCTCATAAATGCATAAAGAGCAGAAACAGCAAGAGTTGAAACAATTATAACTATTGGAATATCTTTAGTAGGATTTTTAGCTTCTGCTCCGAAGTTAATTATAACTTGAGCTCCGCCCGCTGCAAATCCAAGAAGTGCTCCAGCTCCCATGATTCCTCTTATACCATTAATCATAAAATCAGGCCCGCTGAAAATTCCGGGTTGTATATTACCTATCCCAAATGCAACAAAAAGCGCAAGACCTGCTGCCATGAGAACAACCATTGCATTTTGAACAGATGCCGCACCTTGAACTCCCATGAGATTAAGGATATAGAATACAGTTAACATTACGATTGCACAAGGCATCAACGGAACTCCAGGTATTAATGACTGTGCATATTGCGCAAATGAGATAGCATACATTGCTAATGCTACATTCGAGAAGATGTACGTGATCATAAAAACACCTGCCCATTTCTGTCCTGCAAGAATAGCAACCTGAGTATATTGTCCACCACGCATACGAACTGTTCCACCTATAATAATAATAGGTATTGCCATTATTATTGTAAAAATTGCTGCAACCATAAATGCTAAAGGAACTGATTTACCAGTCATTCCTATTGCAACTCCTGTCAAAGACATGATGCCTGCACCGATAATCTGACCAACAGCTATTGAAAATAAATCTTTTCTTCCTAAAACTCTATTTAAATCCTTTGTGCCTAAATTTGAGCTTACATTTTCAGCCATAATTAGCCTCCTAATAAATTTGTTTTGTTTTTTAAAAACAAGTTGTAATTATTGCCAGCATTCCTTAGGTTGTCCTTAATGCGCTTAAATTAAATATCGTTTTCCAATTTCTTAAACAGCTGAATTTAATAAAATATCACTTCCTCCTGATTCAAATATTTCATGCATACATTTATTTCTTTGTTTAGCTGCTAAACTATTTATTGATATAATTATATAAGATTTATTCAATAAGTCAATAGGAATTTAAAAATATTTTTAGTTTTACATTAAACTATTAATTATATTTATGCATATATTTTTAATTTTTTATCGATATATAACGTTTTTATGAGTTTTTTATCTATTTTTATTATCATATT
>JBASLQ010000100.1:0-11718 GCA_049656425.1 Sedimentibacter sp. | reverse complement strand
AGCAGCTGATACGTCTGACGGTTTGTTTTCAGGAAGAACCGGAGAGAGAATTTTTGAAATAATGAGCGACTCTCACATTGGAAGTTTTGGTGTTTTATGTCTCATTATAATTGTTCTTTCTCAATTTGTTGCATTTTCATTTGCAGATGTTTTTACTTGTTTTATGATGCCCGTCGTTGGCAGGACAAGTCTTATTGTTGCCACGTGGAATAAAAAATATGCTAAGCGAACAAAAGGTATGGGTACTGCGTTTATTGAATCAATAAATACAAGAGTATTAATAATTAATTTGCTGATTTTAGCAGCATTTACAATAATAATGCCCAACAGACTCATTATTGTAACTTCTTCTTTTGCAACATTAATGGCAGCTTATTTTATATCATGCCGGATTGAAAGCAAAATTGGAGGTATGACAGGGGATACTTGCGGTTTTATTACTGAAATCAGCCAAATAATATTTATGATTTTAGTACTTTTTTTAAAGGGATAATTATGATATACTTAGTTCGGCATGGAGAATCAGAATCTAATTTAAGCAAAAGATACAGTGGTATAACAGATGTTGATTTGTCTCAAACAGGCAGAGAACAAGCTGTTAAAGCCGGAATTAATTTAAAGAATGCTGAAATATCCAAAATATTCTCAAGTCCTCTTAAGAGAGCATTTGATACTGCTAAGATTATTTCCAAAGAAAACAATTATGATGAAAATAATATTGTAATTGAAAACTCTCTCATTGAAGTGAATTTTGGCATATTTGAAAATATGACTTGGGAAGAAATGCAAGCTTTATATAAAGAAGAGACAGATAACTGGATTAAAGAAAAACACAAATATAAATTTCCGCAAGGGGAATCTTATGATGATATTATAAGCCGTGTGTCGAAATTTGTAGATAATGTTCCTGATAATTCAGTGGCAGTAACTCATTTTGGTGTTATTCAGTCAGTACTTTTATATTTGAAAATTGCTGATGACATGAATTTATGGGAATTCAGAATATCAAACTGTGACATTGTTGTATTAAATAACAAAAAATTTGAAAGAATAATTAAATGTACTTAGATTAAAATTTTATGAGATTTTATATATAATTTTAAATTATGGAGGAATAAAATGAATGTATTAGTAATTAACTGCGGAAGTTCATCATTAAAATATCAGTTAATAAATATGAATGATGAAAGTGTTTTAGCTAAAGGTTTAGTTGAAAGAATTGGCATTGAAGGCAGTGTATTGAAACATGAAAAAGCAGGAATGGACAAAGTTGTAATTCAAGAGCCTATGAAAAGCCATAAAGAGGCTATCAATCTCGTATTGAAGGCTTTGGTTGACCCTAATTATGGAGCTGTAAAATCATTGGATGAAGTTGATGCCGTTGGACACAGAGTCGTTCATGGCGGAGAAAAATTTGCTTCTTCAGTATTGATTTCTGATGAAGTTATAAATGCTATGAAGGAATGTATAGAACTTGCACCTCTTCATAATCCACCAAACATAATTGGTATTGAAGCTTGCAAAGAGTTGCTGCCAACAGTTCCAATGGTAGGAGTATTCGATACAGCATTCCATCAAACAATGCCACCTGTATCTTACATATATCCATTGCCATATGAATTATATGAAGAACTTGGAATCAGAAGATACGGCTTCCACGGAACATCACATAAATATGTAGCAGAAAGAGTTGAAGCATTGACAGGAAAATCTATGGAAGGATTAAAAATAATTACTTGCCATTTAGGCAACGGTGCAAGCCTTACAGCAATTAAAGACGGAAAATCATTTGATACAAGTATGGGAATGACTCCTCTTGAAGGCCTTGTAATGGGAACTAGATGTGGAGATATTGACCCGGCAATAGTAACATTCTTAATGAATAAAAAAAATATGACAGCTGACCAAGTTGATAACTTAATGAATAAAAAATCTGGTGTTTTAGGAATTTCCGGCGTAAGCAGCGATTTCAGAGATATTGAAGAAGCAGCAAAAGAAGGAAATAAAAGAGCACAGTTGGCTTTAGACAAATTTGCTTATACAGTTAAAAAATACATAGGTTCTTATGCTGCAGCTATGGGCGGCTTAGACGTATTGGTATTTACAGCCGGCTTAGGAGAAAATTCTTCAGTTGCAAGAGCTCAGGTATGTGAAGGTTTAGAATTCCTTGGAGTTGAAATTTGCAATGTTAAGAACAACACAAGAGGAAAAGAAGCAGAAATTTCTAAGGATAACTCAAAAGTTAAAGTATTTGTTATTCCTACAAATGAAGAAGTAATGATTGCAAGAGATACAAAGATATTGGCCGGCAAATAAACTGTAAAATAAATTGCTTGACAAAATATTTTTTTTCTCTTATAATTAACTCTGCTAAATAAAAAGGGTGGTAGTATGTTAATTAGACTAAATAAGTTTTTGTCATCTGATGCAATATCTTTTAATGTTAATGAAAATTTCGCCATTGATGACGAAGAATTCTTATTAAAAACACATCTTGATAAGGATATTACTTTCAACGGAGATGTATTTAAAGTTGAAGACAATGTTTTGTTAACAGGCACAATAAAATATACATTTGCAGATGAATGTTCAAGATGTCTAGAAAATTTCGACAATACAGTTGAAACAAAATTTGAAGCAATAATTGTGCAAAAATTAAATGAAGATGATGAGTCTGATGAAATTCAACTAGTAATAACAGACGGATGTGTTGTTTTGGACGAAATTATAAAACAAATGATTTATTTGTCCATGCCTATGAAATCTTTGTGTAAAACAGACTGCAAAGGCATTTGCCCGACTTGCGGAGTAAATTTAAATTATGAAAAATGTAAATGTGAAAACAATTTAGCGGATCCGCGATTTAATAAATTAAAAGACCTGTTGAAGGATTAAGGAGGTGTTAAAATGGCAGTACCTAAGAGAAAAACTTCCAAAGCTAGAAGAGATAGAAGAAGAACAGCAAAATCAAGATTAACAATTCCAAATGTTATTGAATGCCCACAATGTCATGAAGCAAAGTTACCTCACAGAGTATGTGGAGCTTGCGGATATTATAATGGCAAAGAAGTTATGAGCGTAGCAGAATAGTGATTACCCAAATCTAAATTTGGACAATTTTATTCAAATGTAAAAAGTAGTGCTGATGCACTATTTTTTTATTGCAAAACAAAAACTTCTAAGTTATACTAATCTATGAGAAAAATATAGGAACAAAGAGGTGTTATATGAAAGTCGCAATTGATGCCATGGGTGGCGACAATGCACCTGAGGCCATTGTCAAAGGCAGTATTCTTGCAAGGGATGAATACAATTTAGGAATCATTCTTACGGGAAAAGAGGCAGAAATAAAAAAAATACTTGAGAAAAATACAGCAAGCTTTAGCAATATAGAAATTATAAATGCTGAAGAAGTAATAACAAACGACGATAAACCGGTTATGGCTATAAGACGCAAAAAAGATTCTTCTTTGGTTAAAGCTTTAAATGCTGTTAAAAATAAGGAAGCTGACGCCATTGTTTCTGCCGGAAGCACAGGAGCACTGTTAAGCGGAGGCACTTTTATAATTGGAAGAATAGAGGGTATTGAAAGACCTGCAATTGGATCTCTTATACCTAATATGAGCGGAGGATTTGCACTTTTAATTGACTCCGGTGCAAACGTGGATTCAAAACCAGAATTCTTATATGATTTCGCAATTATGGGCGACATATACCTGAAAAGAGTAATGAATATTGCTTCTCCAAGAATAGCTCTGGCAAACATTGGGTCAGAAAAATCAAAAGGCGACAAATTAACTGTTGAAACATACACTTTGCTTGAAAATACAACTTTGCCGATGAATTTTATAGGAAATATCGAAGCAAGGGAGATACTTCAAGGAAAAGCAGACATAATAGTATGTGACGGGTTTGTTGGAAATATGATTTTAAAAACTATTGAAGGAACTGTTCTTGAGCTGATGAAAGGTTTAAAGAAAGAGCTCATGTCAACAACAAGGTCAAAAATAGGCGGAGCGCTGGTTAAACCTGCATTAAACAATTTCAAGTGTAAATTTGATTATTCTGAACATGGGGGGGCACCTTTGCTTGGAGTTAAATCTCCGGTAATAAAAGCGCACGGCAGCTCTGATGAAAAAGCAATTAAAAATGCAATTCGTCAAGCAAAGATATGTTGTGAAAGCAATATAAACGAATTAATAGAAGAAAGCATAATGAGGAGGTGATTGAAGTGTTTGAAAGAATTAGAGATTTAATAGCAGACAAAATTGGCGTAGAATCAGATGAAATTTCTATGGAAACTTCTTTTGCAGATGATTTAGAAGCAGATTCAATAACTTTATTTGAATTGGTTATGGCTATCGAAGATGAATTTGATATTGAAATTGATGATGAAAGTATTGAATTAATCAATACAGTAGGAGATATTGTCAATTACTTAGAAGAAAATATTAATAAATAATTACAGCATTAGTAATTATTTAAATTTATCAAAACATAATTTGGGGACGCAGCAATGCGTCCTGTATATTAAATCATATTATAATTATTTATTATTCTTATGAAACTTTTCATAATTGTAATAAGCAATTATAACCACTAGGAGGAACAGTGATTATAGATATTAAAGAATTAAATGTTTTTGAAGATATTATAAATTATAAATTTAATAACATAGGAACTTTAGAAAAAGCTCTTACACATAGTTCATATTCCAACGAAGATAAATCGTACAGCAGAGTAAACAATGAAAGGTTGGAATTTCTTGGAGATGCAGTGTTAAGCATTTCTGTAAGCCGTTTTATATTTGACAAATTTCCCGATTATCCTGAAGGAGACTTGACGAAACTAAGATCCCAAGTAGTTTGTGAAGATACTTTAAGCCTGGTGGCAGAAAATTTGCACATAGGAAGATTTCTTCTTTTAGGAAAAGGAGAAGAAGCATCTGGAGGAAGAGAACGAAAATCAATTTTAGCTGATGCTGTTGAAGCAATAATTGCTGCAATATATATTGACGGCGGTTATAAAAAAGCAGAAGAATTTGTTTTAAGCAATTTGACCAAGTATATACAGCTTGCTGTAAAAGGAAATATAGTATCAGATTTCAAATCTTTTTTGCAGGAATATTATCAAAGCAAAAGCCAGGCGTGTAAAATCCGTTATGTTGTCACAAAAGAAGAAGGACCGGACCACGAAAAATTGTTTCATGTAAATGTTCTTGTAAATAAGATAGTTGTGGGAAGAGGTTCAGGCAAAAGCAAAAAACTTGCTGAACAAGATGCAGCTAAAACTGCTTTGATTGCAGAAGGACAGTTAAATGAATAAGAAAATGAAAATAATACCTATTTTTGTACCTCACGTAGGCTGTCCTAATGATTGTGTATTTTGCAATCAGAAAACAATAACGGGTATGGGTACTGTTGTTGCAAATAGCAGGTATGTAACTGAAATAGTGGAAAAATACAGAAAAACTATTGATGAAGACACATATACCGAACTTGCATTTTTTGGAGGATCTTTTACTGCAATTGATTTAGAACTTCAAGAAGAGCTTTTAAGTGTAGGAAAATATTACAAAGATATGGGAGTAATAAAAAGAATAAGGTGTTCTACAAGACCTGATGCAATTAATGAAAATATATTAAAACTGCAAAAAAAATATGGTATGGATATTATTGAGCTTGGCATTCAAAGTCTCGACGAGGTCGTGTTAAAATTATCAAACAGGGGTCATACCAAGTATGATTCTATAAATGCAAGTAAACTCATTAAGGAACATAACTTTATTTTAGGTCATCAAATCATGCCTGGACTTCCCGGAAGCACCAGAGAAAAGGATATTAAAACTTGCCTGGAATCAGTATCTATGAAACCTGACATAGTAAGAATTTATCCAACGCTCACTATTAAGGATACAGAACTTGTTAATATGTATGAACAAGGAAACTACAAACCTCTTACAGTAGAAGAAGCAGTAGATATATCAGCGTATATGTACAGCCAATATGCAGTAAATAACATAAATGTAATAAGAATTGGCCTTCAAAACACAGATTCCATCAATGAAGAGGAAGATGTGGTTGCAGGTCCTTTTCATCCGGCTTTTAGACAACTGGTAGAAGAAAAAATTTATTTATCGTCAATAATACTTAAGCTTAAGAACATGAATTTAAAGGACAAACATATAATCATATCTGCAAATGATAAGCTTATAAGCTTTATTGCCGGTCAAAAAAAATTCAACATTAACAAGTTGAAAGAGATTTTCTCCATAAGCAAAATATCCTTTATAAATTCATCAAATGAGCAATTAATAGAAATATATGATGAAAACAACAAATTAGGCAGTTTTGACAAATCGGAGATTTTTCAAAACTATTTGAATCTGCAGTAGGGGGAGCTATGTTTTTAAAAAAGGTATATATCAATGGTTTTAAATCTTTTGCCGAAAAAACTGAAATTGTAGTTGAAAAAGGAATTACTGCAGTTGTTGGCCCTAACGGAAGCGGAAAAAGTAATATTTCTGATGCAATAAAATGGGTTTTAGGCGAGCAAAGTGCCAAGTCCCTTCGCGGCGGCAAAATGGATGATATAATATTTGCAGGTACTGAAAAAAGAATGCCTTTAGGATATGCTGAAGTTAATCTTATTTTTGATAATGAATCAGGTATTATTCCGGTTGAGTACCAGGAAGTCAGCATAAAAAGAAAACTTTATAAAACCGGTGAAAGTGAATATTATATAAACAAGCAGCAATGCAGACTCAAGGATGTAAAAGAACTTTTCATGGATACCGGAATAGGAAGGGATGGCTATTCATTTATAGGACAAGGTCGTGTAGAAGATATATTAAGTCCTAACTCTGAGTCAAGAAGACAGGTTTTTGAAGAGGCTTCCGGAATAGTTAAGTTTAAAACCAGAAAAGAAGAATCGGCAAGAAAACTGGAAAAAACAAGTGACAATTTAGACAGAATTGAAGATATAATTCATGAGCTTGATGAACGTATTGAGCCGCTATCTGAGCAAAGCAAACGTGCAAAGCAATACATTGATATTAAAAACAATTTAAAGCAATATGAACTTAATTATTTTGCTCATGAATACGAAAAGCACACCGAACAGATTAAAGCGTTAGAAAATCAAAAAAATATAGCTGTTGAAGAAAAGCAAAGACTTCAAAACAAGAGAGATTCTTTAACTGAAGCTATAGCTTCTCAAAAAGAAAAAATTGATGCTTTGCAATTAAAAACAAAGGAACTTGAAGCAGTGAGAGATTCCAAGAACAAAGAATATGACGGATATCAAAATTTGTGTCAGGTTCACAAAGAGAAAAAGTTATTATACAACAGCAATATTGACAATGTTGAAAATGAAATAAAAGATATTGAAAAAAGAAATGAAGAACTACAAGAAAATATAAATATCCTTCTTGCTGAAAAAACAGCATTAGAAGAAAGTCTTATAAGTGATACAGAAAAATTCAATTCTATGAATGAAGAAATAAAAGAATATAAATCTGAAATTGATAAAATAGTAAGCAATATTGAAGAACAAAAAAACGATCTTTTTGAATTGCATAAAGAAATTAACAAAATAAGCAGCCAGAAAAGCACAATTGAATCTTTTGTTTCCAATGATGATGAGAGAATCGAGCATTTATCAAAAGAAGCAGCAGAGGAAGAAGAAGAAAAGCAAAACAAGCTTCATATTATAAAAATGCTTGAACAGGAACAGGAAACAACAACTTCAGCAATAACTTATAAAAAGCAGGAACTTGAAGCTACATCAAAAAAATTTTATGAAGCTGAAAAAGAAAGAGATATATTAAATTCAGATATTAAGAAAATAAGTGATGAGTTAAGCAGCACAAAATCAAAGATGAATATTCTTTCTAATATGGAAGCTTATTATGACGGCTATTATAAAAGCATAAAAACAGTAATGAACAACAAAGATAAAGAGCCTATACTTAAAAAGTCCATTTTAGGAACTGTAGCTGACATTATGAAAACTGAAAAACAATATGAAACTGCAATAGAAATAGCATTGGGTTCTGCAATTCAAAATATAATTGTAAATACAGATGTTGAAGCTGAAAACATAATAGAATATTTAAAAAGAAATAAAATAGGGAGAGTGACATTTCTTCCTGTAAACATGCTTCAGGAAAGAAGTCTAACTAAGACAGAACAAGATGTGCTTAAAGACCCAAGCGTTATAAATACAGGTGACATGCTTGTTAATACAAATCCTGAATTTGAAAGAGTTATAAAACATTTATTAGGAAGAATTTTAATTGTAGACAATTTAAACAATGGATTTAAAATTTCAAAGCGTCTAGGTAATTCAATTAAAATTGTAACGCTTCAAGGAGATGTCATCAATGCCGGCGGTTCTGTAACAGGTGGACATATAAGCAACAATCAGAATCTTCTTGGAAGAAAGCGTGAAATCGAAGAATGCAAAATGCTCACTGATAAATATACAAGTGAGTTAAATAATAAAAACAACAGCTTAAGCAATGTTATAAGCGCCATTAAAAATTACAGTGAGTCAATAACTTCTGTAAAAAGCGAAATAAATGACAAAAGTAATCTGTTTGAAATGAATGCTTCAAAAATAAACATGCTTAAGGAACAAGCAGACAAAACTTCTGCTGCAATAAAAAAATACACTGAAGAAATGCATTATATTGAAGAAGAAAGAACAAAGTACAAAGAAGATCTTAAAAATATGCTTGTTCAAACTGAAAACTTTAAAAGATTAGTTGAAGAAAAAGAAAAAAGCATTGAATTAATTTCAACTCAAAATGATGCTAATAAAAGCAAGTATGAAGAGTATAATAATGTTATATTAAGTCAAAGAGATCAAGTTGCACAAATTACTCAGGATATAAAACTTAAAGAAGAAAAAATAAGCAACATTCAAGCAGAAGCAGACAGAAATCAAACTGCAAAAATGCTGAAACAAGAAAATTTAAGCAATATCGACAATGAAATTAAAACAGCTGATAAAATTATTGAAGATTACAGCAAGAAGTCCACTGCATTAGAAGAAGAAATAAAAATATTAAATGATAACTTATTAAAAGACAAAGAAAATCTAAGCTTAAGTCAAAATGATATATATGAATATCAAAATAAAATTAACGAAGCTAACAAATCTATTACAGACATTTTAGATGATGAAAATAAAATGAATGTAAAAATCGAAAGAGAAATTTCAAAGGTTGAAGAAATTTCTGCTAGACTATGGGAAGATTATGAATTAAATTATGCCATGGCTCTTAAGTACAAAGATGACAGCATCAGCCAGACAAGACTATACAGCGAAGTAAATTCATGCAAAAAAGCAATAAAAGAACTTGGCAACATAAACTTAGATGCTATTGAAGAATATGAGGAAGTAAAAGAAAGATTTGATTTTCTTACAAAACAGCAAAAAGATTTAATTGACGCTAAAAACCAGCTTAATGAAGTTATTAAAGAACTTGAAGTTCAAATGAGAGATAAATTTGTTGAAGAATTTGCAAGCATAAGATTAAAATTCAACGAAGTATTTAAAAAGCTTTTCAACGGCGGGAGCGGAGATGTATACTTAGAAGATGAAGCAGATGCATTAAACAGCAATATTGAAATTGCAGTACAGCCACCAGGAAAAAAACTAAGCAAAATTTCTCTTTTATCAGGTGGAGAAAAAGCATTGACTGCCATTGCCCTTTTATTTGCAATTTTAAAAACAAAACCTACGCCATTTTGTATACTTGATGAAATAGAAGCAGCATTAGATGATGTTAACATAAGCAGGTTTTCACAATATTTAAGGGAATTTTCAAAAGAAACTCAATTTATTGTAATAACACACAGAAAGAGCACCATGGAATATGCAGACACACTTTATGGAGCAACCATGGAAGAAAAAGGCGTTACAAAATTAGTATCACTTAAATTGTCGGATGCAATATAACGGGAGGAAACATGGATAAAGAAAAAAAGGGCTTTTTTGCCAAATTGAAAGAAGGACTTTCAAAAACAAAGAAAAACTTAACTGAACAAATAGAAAACATTATATTTCAACACAAAAAAATCGATGATGAATTTCTTGAAGAATTAGAAGAAATATTGATTACATCTGACATGGGCGTTGAAACAACAATGGACATTATTGAATATATAAAAGAAGAAACAAGAAAAAGCAAACTTGATGATACATCAGAAATTAAAAATGTAATAAAGAAATATTTAGTTAACATGCTTGAAGAACATGAAGACAAAGAAGAAGACAATAATAAACAAAGAGTAATATTAATAGTTGGAGTTAATGGAGTTGGCAAAACAACTTCTATCGGTAAAATTGCTTACAGATTAAAGCAATCAGGCAATAAAGTTATTGTAGCTGCAGCTGATACATTCAGAGCTGCTGCTGTTGAACAGCTTAAAGAATGGTGTACAATAGCAGATGTAGACATTATTGCTTCTGAGCAAGGTTAATATCCCGGAGCAGTAATATTTGATGCTATACAGGCAGCTAAAGCTCGTAGAAGCGACATTTTAATATGCGATACAGCAGGAAGACTTCACAATAAGAAAAATTTAATGAATGAATTGAGCAAAATTTTTAAAATATTAGATAAAGAATTCAGCGAAGCAAAAATAGATGTTTATTTGGTAATAGATGCTACAACAGGTCAAAACGGAATAATTCAAGCTAAGTTATTCAGTGAAACATGCAACATCAACGGTCTTATTCTGACTAAATTAGATGGCACAGCAAAAGGCGGTATTGCATTTCCAATTGTAAACGAGTTAAAAATTCCAATAAAATATATTGGTGTAGGAGAACAAATAGATGATTTACAGGATTTCAATGCAGAAGATTTTGTAAATGCAATCTTTGAGTAGAAAACGGCTTAATCAATCGCACATCTAGATTAAAATATAATATTTTTCAAAAAAGCATTGACAAATTCGTCAATATAAGATAAAATTCACTGTCAAGCAAAATACTTTACAGAGGTGGGTATATGACTGAGAAGAACTTTATATATAGCATCCTGAATGATTATTATGGAGATTTGCTTAAAGACAATCAGGCAAATGTAATAGACCTGTATTACAATCAGGACTACAGTTTGTCAGAAATAGCTGAAGATATGAACATCAGCAGACAAGGTGTCCATGATGCCTTAAAAAGAGCAGAAAAAAGCTTGATGGAATATGAAGATAAAATGAAACTTCATTACAAGTATGAAAGATATAATAAAGCAGCTGAAAATATTATAAAGCTGTCCTCAAGCATAAACGACGACAAATACAAAGATATAGTAGATAATATAAAAACCGAAGCCGGAAAAATAATAAACGAAGGGTAGAAACTATGTTTGAGAATTTATCTGATAAACTTCAAAATGCATTACAAAAGCTAAAAGGTAAGGGTAAACTGTCAGAAAAAGATATTGATCTTGCAATGAAGGAAGTTAAAATGTCATTGCTTGAAGCTGATGTCAACTACAAAGTTGTTAAGACATTTATCAACAATGTAAAAGAAAGATCCCTTGGTGCTGAAGTAATGGATAGTCTTACACCGGGACAGCATGTTGTTAAAATAGTTCACGAAGAACTTGTCAATATAATGGGTCAAGGTGAAAGCAAGCTTAAATTTAATTCAAATGATATAACATACTTTATGATGTGCGGTCTTCAGGGAGCAGGTAAGACT
>JBASLQ010000099.1:0-5454 GCA_049656425.1 Sedimentibacter sp. | reverse complement strand
AATATGATGACGGAAAAGATACAAGGGGAATACTACTTGCGGATATTGTGCTGATTGGAGTATCAAGAACTTCTAAAACACCCCTTTCAATGTACTTAGCTCATAAAAATATAAAAGTAGCAAATATTCCATTAGTTCCAGAGGTAAGTCCGCCTGATGAACTAAAGCTTATTTCTCCTAAAAAAATTATCGGTTTAACTTTAAATGAAGAAAATTTAAACAAGATAAGAAGAGAAAGACTTAAAGCAATGGGGTTAAAGGACACTGCAAACTACGCTAACATGGAAAGAATTTTTTCTGAATTGGAATATTCAGAAAAAATTATGAAAATGCTTAAATGCAAAGTCATAGACACAACAAACAAAGCTGTAGAAGAAACAGCTTCAATAATACTTGATTATATTGCAGACAATAGTAAATAACTTTATGGAAAGAGTGATGTGGTGTGAATATAAGAGAAAATTATGAACAATTTGAAATGAATCATTTGTCTGAAAAAGCTTCAAAAAGTAAACTTTCTAAAGGAAGATTAGCAGAAGAGCCTAAATGTGAAATAAGAACAGATTACCAACGAGACAGAGACAGAATTCTTCATTCAAAAGCTTTCAGGAGACTGAAACATAAAACTCAGGTATTTTTATCTCCTGAAGGAGACCACTACAGAACAAGACTGACACATACACTGGAAGTATCGCAAATATCAAGAACTATTGCAAGAAGTCTCAATTTAAATGAGGATTTAACAGAAGCGATAGCGCTGGGACATGACTTAGGACATACTCCCTTTGGACATACCGGAGAAAGAATATTAAATGAACTTTGTGAATCGGGATTCAAGCACAATGAGCAAAGTTTAAGGGTTGTTGATTTCCTTGAAATAAGAAATGATAAACAAGGTTTAAACTTGACTTATGAAGTGAGAGACGGAATCCTAAATCATCCTCTTGGGTACAAGGCTGCTACATTGGAAGGTCAGATAGTAAGTATCTCAGACAGAGTAGCGTACATTAACCACGATATAGATGATGCAATAAGAGCAAATATAATAAAGCCAGGGCAGCTGCCGGAAAAGTTTCTTAAGCAGCTTGGCTATACTCATGGTCAAAGAATAAACACCATGATTGTAGATATAATATACAACAGCATGAACAATGAAAAAATTGTTATGAGCGATGCAATTGCACAGTCAACAGCTGAACTTCGTGATTTTTTATTTGAAAATGTATATTATAATAAAATAGCAAAAAGTGAAGAAGAAAAGACAACATTCATTGTTGGGAAAATATATGAATATTATACAAAAAATTTTGATTGTTTGCCGGAATTTTATTTACAAATTTACAAAGAAGGCAAATTCACGAAAAGTGAAATTATAAAAGATTATATAGCAGGAATGACTGACAGATTTGCAATGAAAATTTTTGAAGATCTTTATATACCAAGACCTTGGAGACAATAACTGCAATGCAGATAATATTAGTTGACAAGCTTCTTTTGGTGTGTTATAATACATCTTCAATGTAAAGATAATGGTGATATTATGCCCTACAAATTGGATTCTGATGTAATAAATAGAATTCTGGAAGAAAATAATATTGTAGATGTAATTGAGGAGTTTTTGCCTCTGAAAAAAGCCGGTGCTAACTACAATACAAATTGTCCTTTTCATAAAGAAAAAACTCCGTCATTTGTTGTGTCACCAGACAAGCAGATGTTTCACTGCTTTGGATGCGGTGAAAGCGGAGACAGTATAGGTTTTTTAACAAAATATAAAAATTATACTTTTGTTGAAGCAGCTGAATATCTAGCAAGACGAGCAGGAATTGTTTTAGAAGAAGTAAGTTTTTCAACAAAAGAAAATGACAATAAGCAATTAACAGACAAGCTTTATAAAATTAACAGAGAAGCTGCTGCATATTTTTATAAAAATTTAAGAAGATATCCAGAAGTGATAAAATATCTAGAATCAAGGAAAATTGATGCAAATGTAATAAAAAAGTTCGGAATTGGATATGCTAGTGATGGATGGGATAATTTACTAAAATATTTAGTAAACAAGGGTTATGATGAAGAAGATATTTTAAAAACTGGGCTTATTATAAAAAAAGAAAATAAAAATAATTATTATGACCGTTTCAGGAAAAGAGTAATTTTCCCAATATTTGATATAAAAAGCAGTATTATAGGTTTTGGAGGCAGAGTTTTAGATGATTCCCTTCCTAAGTACCTGAATTCACCGGAAAGTTTAGTTTTTAATAAAGGATATAACTTATATGGCTTAAATTTAGCTAAAGAAGCAGTAAGAGATAAAAGCTTCATTTTAGTTGAAGGCTACATGGATGTAATTAAAATGCATGTATATGGATATACAAATACTGTTGCAGCTTTAGGTACATCTTTGACAGAAAATCAAATTAAACTAATGAAAAGATACTCAACAAGTTTTTATTTGGCTCTTGATTCAGATAATGCAGGACAAAAAGCTTCACTTAAAGCACTCAATATGCTGAAGAAAAATAATTTAGATGGTAAAGTTGTGATAATACCTAATGCAAAAGACCCTGATGAGTATTTAAATAAATTCGGAAAAATTAATTTCGACAAATTAATTGAAAATTCTTTAGATTATTATAGCTTTTTAGAATATCATTATAAAGAATTATATGAAAATTCTAACAAAGTTGAATATATAAACAAATTTTTTGACAATATAGTAAATGTTAGCAGTGAAATAGAAAAAGAGTTGATATTTGAAAAGTTGTCAAGTAAAGTGGGTGTTTCCAAAGAGTCTATAATAAAAGAATACAATAAGAGAAGTACTAAACATGTAACTTTTGTTAAAACTGCAAAGCCGGCTGAAAATAAACAGCAGGCTAATAAAATAACTACATCACATGAATGGGAGCTTATTAAACTTATACTTACAAACAATGATTTTGCATTTCAACTAAAAGAAATAGTCAATGAAGACACCTTTAAGGACTTAAAATACTATCAAGCATTTAAAAATATATATGAATACAAAATCAATGATAAAAGTATAGATATGGAAAGCTTAAATGATATCATAAATGATAAAGTGGATGTTAGTGTTTTTTTGCATAATGACGATGTTGATTATGATAATTTAGAGGCTTTATTCAAAGATTGTATGAAAAGACTTAAAATTAAATATTATGAAAAGAAGAGAGCGATATTGACTAATAGTTTAAAACAATCTGAAAATGCAGCGAATAGCAAGGATGTAATGAATGAAATTTTTAGCCTCGCTAAAAAGATTAAATCAACTAAAGAGGAGGTTAACTAGCCCATGGGTGAAAATAAAAATATATCAGCTAATACAGATGATGAAGTACAAAAATCAGAAGTATTGCAAAAAATTGAATCAATTAAAAATAAATTAATAGAAAAAGGCAAAAAAAATGGCTTTATAACTTATAAGGAAGTTTTAAGGTCATTTGAAAAGTTAGATATTAACCCCGAATTTATAGATGATTTTTACAAGCAAGCAGAAGATAATGATCTTGAAATCCTAGGTTTTCAAGATGATATGATACCTGAAAAAGTTGAAGATGGAGAAGAAGTTGAAATAAAAGATGATCAGGATTTCTTTGTAACCCAGTCAGATGATGACATTTTAAAGGGAGTTAATATAGATGACCCTGTAAGAATGTACTTAAAAGAAATAGGTAAAGTTCCGCTGTTATCTGCAGCAGAAGAGATAGAGCTTGCAAAGCGCATGCAGGATGGCGATGATGAAGCAAAAAAGAGATTGGCAGAAGCTAATTTAAGACTTGTTGTAAGCATTGCTAAAAGATATGTAGGAAGAGGAATGTTGTTCCTGGACTTAATCCAGGAAGGAAACCTGGGTCTTATAAAAGCAGTTGAAAAATTTGATTATACAAAGGGATTTAAATTTAGTACTTATGCAACTTGGTGGATACGACAAGCTATAACTAGAGCTATAGCGGATCAGGCAAGAACTATAAGAATACCTGTACACATGGTTGAAACCATTAATAAACTTATAAGAATTAAAAGACAGTTATTACAAGAACTAGGACGAGATGCAACACCTGAAGAAATAGCTTTGGAAATGGAAATGGAACCTGAGAAAGTAAGAGAAATACTTAAAATAGCTCAAGAACCGGTTTCATTGGAAACTCCAATAGGAGAAGAAGAAGACAGTCACTTGGGTGATTTCATTCCTGACGATGAAGTTCAAGCTCCTTCAGATGTAGCAACATTTACATTGTTAAGAGAACAACTTTCAGCAGTTCTTCATACTTTAACTGACAGAGAACAAAAAGTTTTAAGATTAAGATTCGGCTTAGATGACGGAAGAGCAAGAACACTTGAAGAAGTGGGAAAAGAATTTGATGTAACAAGAGAAAGAATAAGACAAATTGAAGCTAAGGCACTTAGAAAACTAAGACATCCTAGCAGAAGCAAAAAACTAAAAGATTATTTAGAATAAATTAATACAGAATGCAGAATTATAAATTTTGTATTCTGTATTTTTTATTAAAGAGGATGCTATGAACCGATTAGAATGTATAAAATCAATGGTAACAAAATGCAATACAGCAGCAGACATAGGGACAGATCATGGGTATGTGGCAGAAATGCTGTTAAATGACAATACTTGTGATTATGTTATTGCTACAGATTTAAATGAAGGCCCATTAAGCAGAGCTATAGAATATTTAACTTCAATAAATTTAAATTCAAAATGTGATTTCAGGCTCGGCAGCGGTCTTACTGTTATAAAAGAAAAAGAAGCCGATGCAATAATCATTGCAGGAATGGGCGGGGAGTTAATAGCAGATATTCTTGAAGTATCGAAAAATATTTCTAAAAAATCATCACAGCTTATATTGCAGCCAATGACAACTGCAGAAAAACTTCGCAGATATTTATGTGAAAATGGTTTTAAAATAATAGATGAAAAAATAGTTAAAGAATATCATCATTATTATTTTGTTATAAAGGCAGAACCTGGTTCAGCAGAAATAATAGATGAAATATATTATGAATTCAGCAAACATCTGATTGAAAAAAAAGATCCTTTAATGATGGAATACATAAATAAAATTTTAAACATAAATGAAAAAATAATCAATAATCTTGAAAAAACTAATAACAAGGAATATAATGAGAAAATAGACAGTTTAAAGCAAAAAAATAATAGAATAAGGGAGTTGATGTCAAATTAAAATTGATTCAGTTATTAAACTATTAGATGACGAATTAAAATTAAAGCCACAAGAAAATTGGGACAACAGCGGATTACAAATAGGTGACATGAATAGAGACATAAAAACAGTTATGTTAACCTTAGACGTTGATTTAAATGCTGTAAACTATGCAATTGAACATAAAGTGGACTTAATAATTACACATCATCCATTTTTATTTGGCTCTTTAAAGTCAATTGATTACAATACCTACGAC
>JBASLQ010000098.1:0-3827 GCA_049656425.1 Sedimentibacter sp. | reverse complement strand
CACCTATCATAACCAATCAATTTAGATTTACATTAAGATGAAATTAAAATAGAGTACTGAAACCAGCAAAAAAAGAGCAAAATTACTTTTATAATTATGCATTGTAGGTCGTATATTGTCATTAGTTCAAGTTTTTAAAATTTTATATAACTATTCTTTATTTCTATTTCTAATCCGCATAACAAACTCTTCTCTGATTTGAGAACAACGTTCATCTTCACTTGACAAAAAACAAAAATGACATTTTCTTACGGCATAATCTACATTATTTTTATCAATTCTTGAATAAATACAACTTAAGCAATTTCCACTATTATGGCTTGCAAAATTGGATATTTCATGTTCCACTTCTTTACTATTGAAATATGGTGTATTAGCATAATATTCAACATAACCATCAATCAACTGTTCAAAATTACTAATCCTATTGTTTTCAAATTCTATGTATTTTGGTATATCATTATTATTACGCTCCATGTATATTCTAAAACACTCGAATGGGTGTTCTTCTCTAGCAAAATTACTATAGAGTTTTTTAGCATTCCTTTTATCACTTTTATTCTTTGCATTTAAAAATAATAAATAAGAAAAGTCTTGTACTGTAATACAATTCAATCCTTTAAAGTATTTTGATTCAGTAATAAACCTCCACACTGTTGTATCTTGCGAAGAAAGAACAAAAATATTATTAAATTTAGCATACAATAAAGTTTTATATTCACCAAGGTCTTTTAGATCTGCTATATTAAACGAATCTCTTAGTTCTTTATCACATTGTTGAAATAATTTATTACTAATTTCATCAGACGGAAAGTTATCTTCAACATAGATTATATTAGAAATACTTGCTGCAGCATTTAATTCATCTTTTATGACTTGTCCAATAACTTCTTCATAAACTTTTTTATGTATATAAATAATATCAAAAAAACTAAATAGGAATTTTAATTGTCCTTTGAAATTTATCAAGATGTTGGCATCGAATAAGACAGGATTGCTAATTTTCGTCATCTTCGTAATCTCCTGTCCCAAAACTCGAAAAATCAATATCTATTGGGCTTGTTTCTTGTTTTATAACATTAAAATCCTCGATTTTCTTATCATATTTATTTATTATATATTCAAACTTACTAATTGAAATAATATTATTTCGATATATGTCATTAGCAATCTTTGGCACATTTATTGAGTGATATTTTCTTCTGTTAGAATTCTCAAGTTCAATTATACGCTTTCGCATTTCATCATCAAACATTTTACAGTATTCTAATATTCGCTCGTCATAATATTTAAGTTTTATAAATTCCTCATTACCTATAATGCCTAATTCTTTAAGTCTTTTTAATATTGTTTTAAAGGGAATCTCATATTCATATTGAAGTTCCATTATTTTAAGAACAATATCTTCTTCTGAATATTTTTTGTTTTTATACTTATAAAATCTATCTTCAATTACACTTTTTGGCATCAAAAATGCAGCAGCAAAATAATTTGCTTTTATTTCTTCAATATCTAAATCTATATCATCAATATCAACAGAAATATCTTGATGGTTACAAACTATAAACTTGTCTTCACTCTTTTCTTTTAAATCAATTAAATGATATAGTTCATGTGCAGTAGCAAACACCTGATAACTCTGATTAAAACTTGTATTCACAAAAATTTGAATTACTTCCGCTTGCTTTCTCGTAAAACCAGCAATTTTTTTTGTAACAAGTGGATAAAGCAATATATATGAATCAAAAATATTTTCTATATAATTAAATATTTTTAGTCCAATTGGAGATTCATCACCTAAGTCATATATTTTTCTCTGATCAAGAGCCTTTTTTTCTATTTTTTCTATCTCTTGTATTGATAACATAGGTAACCTCCTAAATTCGGTCTCTCATATTCTTGAGAGTTATTGCTTCATCCATCATTGATAATATTATTTGAATTTCTTTAATATCATTATTTTCTAAGTTTTTGTCTCTTTTCATATACAAAACAATATCATCTTGAACATTATTTATACCTAAAATATAATCTGCAGACACATCATAAAAACTTGTAAGTTTTCTTAGTTCCTCAATATCTATTGATTTTTTATCATTTTCTAACTTACTATACGTTGATGGGTTAATTTCAATAAAAGAGCAAAGTTCTTTTGCACTTAAATCTTTAGATTCTCTTAATCCTCTTACTCTATCTCCAATAGTTTTCATTTTAATCACTCCTCAGTAATATTATATGTTATTATTTACATTTTAGCAACTATTTATCCATACTTTTTTTAATAATTTCTAATATGCAAATTTGTTTAACAATAATAACTTAGTTTATATTCTACTTTTTCACCAGTTCCTTTTACCTTTTTTCTCTTCAATATATCTCTTCCGGTTTTCTTTCTGGTTCTTTTTTCAGGCATAAAAAAATCATGTATAAATCAGAAAATCATTTTGATTTCATACATGATTTTTAGGACGACTTTTTTGTCACTCGGACGACTTTGTTGTCATTCGGAAGAGTTTTTTGTAAGGGTACAACAATTCTTGTTCACCCACATCTATGTCAAAAAGTGCGTACAAATATTCAAATTGCATAAGCACTTTTTACAAAAACCGCAACTAAGTCGTGAAATTTTTATTATATATTAAATACTCCCCTTAAAAATCCACAACAATGTTGTGAAAATTTTTGTTTCATTAGTATATACTATTATTTTTTATGTCCAAAATACTAAATAACTTTTTGAAATTTATTATAGTATCTTCATTTAGTACCATTTCATCTAACAACTTTATACTGTGCCGTCAGTATTTAAGTTTCCATTTAGACGAAGAATCTCTTTTTTTAGAGCTTCATTCTCAACTGCTTTTTCTTGCAAATTTGTTTTCAACTCAGTTTCTAACTCTTCTTTTATTTTAAGTTCTTTCTGCAGGATTTGATGCTCCTTTATAATCCTCGTCCGTAGTTGCTGAAACCGCAGGGACGCTTGAAACCGCAGGAAACCGCAGGGACGCTTTGTTTGCCATGCCATGTTTACCATATATTTAGATACTATTATTTAATAGTATCTAAGATTCCTCTTCCAATTTTGAGTACTCTTGCCAATTGTCTATTACTGGCTCCCGTATCTTCTTTTATGTTCTTAATTATTGTATCTCTAGTTTTTTTATCAAGTTTTTGTAAGTAAGAAATATTCGGATAAGTTAATATAAATTCTTTCAGTTCTTCATCTGCCCATCTTTTTTTCTGATTATAATCCAAACACACATCTTCATTTATTTCATTATGATAATTAATAAATTCCTTGATACTTTTAAAATAACTCAATACGAATTCTGAATCTACTATACATTCATTATTATTAATATATTCATTATAACTGCTCCATTTATAATCACCAATATTTTTTATAATTCCTGCTTTAAGGGGATTTTGATGTATGTATCTAATTACAGTCAAAAAGTATTGGTCATTGTCTACTGCTTCACTTCTAAATCTATTCTGAAATAAATGTCCAGTTCTCCCATACTTATTATTATGATACTGTGCATAACTAACAGCTATTCTTCTTACAGTATCTCCGATATCCTCATTATCTTGCTTAACTAAAATATGAACATGATTTGTCATCAAACAATATGCATATACAAAAAATTTTACCTTTTCTTTCGCTTTAATTATGCTTTCAATAAATTTCTCATAGTCATTAGGTTTTAAAAAAATATTTCTTTTATCTATTCCTCTAAGCATTACATGATATATTCCTGATTCGCTTTTATGTCTTGCGGTTCGTGGCATATATACACCCTCCTATAAGAACTGCTAATTAAAAA
>JBASLQ010000097.1:0-2596 GCA_049656425.1 Sedimentibacter sp. | reverse complement strand
ACATGAATACAGGATATCAAAGAAGTTCTACATCTTCTTTAGGTTCAAAAACTTCTACAACTCCAGTAGGAAAAATTGAAAAAGGAAAAAACCAACAACAAAACTATATTCCATTGATTATGATGATGCATAATGTTGAATATGTAGCTACTGCTTCACCATCAAATATGATGGATTTTACAAAAAAAATAGAAAAAGGGTTAGAAGCTAGCAAGAGAGGATTTGCATACATTCATTTATTTTCTCCTTGTCCAACTGGCTGGGGATACGGGTCAGAGCTGGGTATTGATGTAGCGAGAAAAGCAGTAAAGTCAAACTTTTTTCCACTATTAGAGTATGAAAACGGAAAATTAACGTTAAAGGACAATATAAACCCTATGACGGTAGCAGAATTTATAAAAGGAATAAAGAAATTCAAACACTTATCTGAAGATTCAATTGTACAGATTCAAAACATGGTAGATCAAAGAATGAATGTTCTTCGCAAACTAGCTGTTGATTAATGGTACCTATAGATAAGGCACTACTTTATTATTAAGGGGGTGTAATCATGTAACAATCACTAGCAACAATCATTATTATATACAATAATGAATTCTAATTTGTGTTTTTGATTGGGAAAAGAATTTACTAAATTAAAATTTAAAGGAGGGTACAAAAATGGATGTTTTATCATTAGTTGTTTTTTTAGTTCTTATTATTCTTGCTTTTATTCGTAAATTAAATATAGGGGTATTAGCATTTGGAGCTGCGATGATTCTAGGTGGTGCACTTGGAATAAGTGACAAGGCTATCATTGGAGGATTCAATAGTTCTCTATTTGTTACTTTAGTAGGAATAACATTACTCTTTGCTGCTGTTAATTCTACAAAGGCATTTGAATTAGTATCTAATAAAATCATAAGACTTGCAGGAAAGAGGATTTGGGTATTACCAATAGTTACATATATACTAGGATTTATCTTAGCAGTAATAGGTCCTGGAGCAATACCTCCAACTACATTAGTAGTTACGTTAGCGGTTTCTATTGCTGTGGCTTCTGGTTATAACCCTATTATGATGTCAGTTATTGGTGTTCTTGGATTGATGGGAGGCAGAGCCGCAGCATATACTCCTGAAGGGGTACTTATAACATCTTTGGCACAGGAGCAAGGATTAACTAGTGGAGTTATTCCACCAGTATTTGCATTTTCTTTAATTACTACATCTCTTATGGCAATCGCTTTATATGTTGTATATAAGGGTTATAAAGTAAAACAACCAGACTTAATATTTGAAGCAACTGAAGGAGCTTCAAAAAATCAAGGCTCAACTCTTGTAGCGACTGAGGTAAAAGCTTCAAAGAATCAAATTATAGCGTTGTTAGCAGTATTATGTATGTTAATAGCTGTCGTAGTATTTAGTCTGAATGTTGGACTAGTTTCCTTTTTAATAGTGTCTGTTTTATTCTTTTTCAATATAGCTGATGATAACCTAAGCATAAAGTCTGTGCCTTGGGGAACAATTATCATGATAGGTGGTGTTGGCATTCTTATGTCGGTTGTAACTGAAGCTGGGGGTATTGCTTTACTTACTGAGCAATTATCGAAAGTCATGAGCTCATCAACTGTAGCACCATTTTCAGGAGTTTCAGCAGGGCTGATGAGTCTAGTAGCTTCTGGTTTAGGGGTAGTTTATCCAACAATGATACCAATGGCATCTGAATTAGTAACAAATGTTGGAGGAGGTAACGCTGTTTCTGTTATTGCTGCTATTGTAGCTGGTGGATCCATGGCTGGCTTTAGTCCAATGTCAACTGCTGGAGCACTTACATTAGGAACAATGGTAACAATTAAAGGTGACATGACAAAAGAAGAGCAAAACAAATCTTTTATGCAATTATTGATTATTGCTGTTAGTGCTATTATATGGGTAGGAGTTAGTGCTGCAATATTTTCAAATCTGTTAGTAAGTATATTTGGATAATATAAGGTTTTAATAAAAAAAGAGGAGTGTCTTATTGATACTATCTATAAATTATTAGGAGGGTAAATATGATTATTGATCAACAAAAGTGCATAAAATGTAAAATATGCCAACCACTATGTCCAGTTCAATGTATTAAGGAGAATGATGAATCATTATATATTGAATATGATGATTGTTTAGAATGTGGTATATGTTTAAGAAATTCAAATTGTCCTAAAGATGCAATCTATCAACCTTTACTTGAAATGCCAAGAGCTGTTAGAAAAGCGTTTAGTGATCCATTTGGCAAGCATGAAAATACCACTCTAAAGCATATGGGGCGCGGTACTGAGGAAGTTAAAACTAACGATGTAACAGGTATTGTTAACACTATGGATAGGGTAACAGTTGCTATAGAATTGGGTAGACCAGGTATTGGTGCATCATTTAAAGATGTAGAAAAATTAACTAAGGTAGTATGTAAACATGATATAAAATTTGAAGTAAATAACCCATTAACAGCATTTATGGTAGACAAAACAACTGGAGTAATTGATCCAACAATAATTAATGAAAAAATATTATCTGGAATTATTGAATTTTCTATTGATGTCAAAAATCTAGATAGTTTATTGAGTGATGTTAAAGA
>JBASLQ010000096.1:0-3761 GCA_049656425.1 Sedimentibacter sp. | reverse complement strand
GGGTAGCAGGCAGCAAATTTGCCATCGGCTTCGATTCCATAGGTTTTGTGGACAATACAGTAAAAGCAGTACCTATAGGCAATGTTTCCGCCAACAAAACCACTGTTCAGAGCGGTACATATCCGCTGAGCAGAGCACTGTATGTTGTTACAAAAGGAGCTCCTTCACAGGCTTCCGCTATGTTTATAGACTACTTAAAAAGCGCTGAAGCCCAGAAAGATATTGTAACAGCTGAAGGTTATATTTCTTTAAGATAGATTTCTGATATTAAGTTTTAAATAAAAGCTGTGCCGCAAAATTGCAGCACAGTTTTTAAATTAAGCAAGGAGGAAACATGAAAAAGGATACTTTAGATTTGCCGCAGCTCATTATCAGTGCACTTTCCGCAGTCAGTATTGCTGTAATAGTATTTATATTTGTCTTCGTGTTCTATAGGGCAATGCCTGTATTCTCGGCAAACGGGGCGGATTATTTTTTCAAAGGCGGATTTGATGTCCAGATAAACGAGGCCTTTTATTCCTCAGATGCAGAACCTGCACTCACCTTCGGCATGTTGGGTTTAATTTCCGGAACTGTTGTCACAACTTTTTTGGCTCTTTTGATTGCATCGCTGGTCGGAATCGGTTCGGCAATTACCATCTGCGAATTTTCTTCGCCTAGAATTTCTGCGATTCTTATCGCGGTGGTCCGCATATTTGCGGCTGTTCCGTCTGTAGTTTTCGGTCTTATAGGATTGATAACCGTCGTGCCATTTGTAGAAAAACTTTTTGTAACCACTGAAATGCAGATACAATATTTGACCGTGTTTCAAATGACAGGTCGAAACATGCTTTCTGCCGTAATTGTTCTTGCCGTTATGATAGTACCTACCATAATAACCTTAAGTGTGGATGCTCTGAATTCCGTTCCACAGGCTCTCAAGGAAACGGGATATGCCTTCGGCATGACAAAATTCAGGGTAATTTATAAAATAATGCTTCCCTGTGCCCGTTCCGGTATTCTGGCAGGAATAATCCTGGGAGCAGGACGAGGCATAGGAGAGGCAATTGCAATATCCATGGTTTGCGGCGGTCTTGGTATAATACCAGATGCAAAGCTTGGTCTGATAAACTTTTTGGCACCGACGCTGCCTCTTGCTTCCGCCATCGTCAACAAATCGGAGGCAATGGGTTCATTTGCTGTTGAATCGGCGCTGTTTTCCTGCGGTGCAACACTTCTGATAATCGGAACCGCTTTAAGCATTTTTGCGAAATTTGTTGAAAAACGATTAAGAAAAAGGGATGGTCATGATGATTAAAAAGGTAAACCGCAAAACGAGCAGCTCTTTAGGTACTGCCTATTCTATCATATCTATGGCTATGATAGTATGTGTTTTCGCATTTATACTAAGCGTAATATTTTATCACGGCTGGGATACCTTATCATGGAAATTTCTGATTTCTGAACCTGACCCCTCCGCTTTAGATGCAGAGTCCGGAGGAATTTTGACTCCCATAATCGGCACGACTCTGTTGACTATAATTGGAATTATGGTTGCTTTTCCATTCGCACTTTCTACAGCCGTTTTTTTAGTTTTTTACTCTAGAAAGGGAATATTCAAAACTTTGGTGAAGGGTGCGGTAGATATTTTATCCGGTGTTCCGACCATAGTAATTGCTCTTTTCGCTCTGGCAATTTTCACTCAGCCGTACATGTCATTTTTAAGCACCGCAATCGAGGGTGTCGAGGGGACAAACCGTGCGTACGGTCGGTCCTTCCTGGTCGGAGGTATCACCATGGCCATAATGATACTTCCATTTGTGATTAAATCAATTGAGGAAGCCTTAAGGTCTGTACCCTCCTCATATATTGACGCATCCTACGCTCTGGGGGCAAACAAATGGCGTACTATTTCAAGAGTTGTGATAGGCAGTGCAAGAGACGGAATTGTAACTGGAACTATTCTGGGGATGGGAAGGATAATAGGTGATACCGCAATTGTGTGGCTGACACTTGGCGGCTCCATAAGAATGACGGGCATGCAGCCGTGGTACTCTCCGGAAAACTGGATGTCAACCTTAAAAAATGCAGGTTGCACACTGACAAGCTATATATATTTCACATCTCCCGCCGGAGAAGGCAATTCTCTCGGTGTGGCTTTCGGAGCATCCATTATCCTGATTCTGATTATCATAGTCTTAAATCTTGCAGCAACATTTTTAGGAAATTTGGGAGGCAACAGACATGAATGATAATAAGTTTCTGAGCATTAAAAATGTATCCTGCTTTTACGGAAAAAATGAGGCTGTAAAAAATGTCAGTCTGGATATACCGAAAAATTCAATTTATTCGTTCATAGGTCCTTCGGGTTGCGGAAAAACCACTCTTCTCCGCTCCATAAACCGCATGAACGATTTAGTCCAGTCCTTTCATCTTGAAGGTGAAATTTTCCTTGACGGAGAGAATGTTTACGCGCAAGATGATAAAGAATATGTACGGAATCTACGTAAAAAAATTGGAATGATTTTTCAGCAGGCAAATCCACTCCCTACAAGTATTTATGAAAATATGATTTTACCTCTGTCTGAGCATTACAAAGCAGATAAAGACTTTTTGCAGGACAGGGTTGAAAAAAAATTGAAAATGGCGTCTCTCTACGATGAGGTAAGTGACAGGCTGCACAAGTCTGCTTTATCATTGTCGGGAGGACAGCAGCAGCGTCTTTGCATCGCTAGGGCAATGATGCTGGAGCCTGAAATTCTTTTATTTGATGAGCCATGCTCTGCCTTAGATCCGATTTCCACATTTGCGATTGAAGAGCTTCTGGCTGAACTGAAAAAAAGCTGCACAATTGTCATCGTAACTCACAACATGGAGCAGGCCAGTAGAATTTCAGATTACACCACCTTTTTTTACGGAGGCGAAATGGTTGAATACGGACCCACCACAAAATTATTTTCAAATCCTGAAACAGAAACCTTGTCAAAATATATCCGGGGGAGATTATGACAAAAATGATATTTATCCGGTTCTCGGGTTTTAAACAGCCACAGGCTTTTTCCAAGCTGCGGCTGTTTAATTTTGACAGTTCATGTAAATAAAACTACAATACAATTAAAAAGATTGAACAATCTTCTATATATTATCGTCTAATAGACAGAGATTTAAAGTTTATTTGGAGGATTCTATTTATGAGGTAATGATAAATGAAGATGCTGAAAAAATTTTTATATTTGAAATAAAATAATGTTGGAGATGTTATGCTAAAAAATAAGAAAATTATATTGATTCTATTATCAGCAGCAGTGTTATTATTCGTAATATTTTTATATAAAAAAGATGTTATTTTTGAGGAAGATAATCCTTTGCAGGTAAATTCTGAGCCTCGTGAAATTGATTTGGTTGATTATGAACCGGAGGGTCAATTTATACTGCATGGAGATTATATTTATTATGCAGGAAATGAAGGTGCTGTTTATAAGTATAGTATATGGCTATAAAGCTCCGCGATATGAAAATAAAGGTTATAACTATGTTATAGCTTATCGACTAGATATTCCGGATGATTTGAGCAGAATTTATAAACTAAATAAAAATACAGAAGAAATGACATTAATAAGTGAAATGCCAACATTAAGCCTAAAATATAGAGACGGGCAAATTTATTTTGTAAGTAATGATAATAAGTTGTACAGCTTTAAAGTTGAAGAAGATATTGTAAGTACTGTAAGTGATGGGCTTTGTGCCAATAAAGGCAAATATTGTTCCCTGAATGTGCGATG
>JBASLQ010000095.1:0-3686 GCA_049656425.1 Sedimentibacter sp. | reverse complement strand
CATTTGAATTCATAAAAGCGGCAATTTTGTTAGCACTAGACAGAAAAGTTGATGCTATAGCAACTGCTCCAATAAATAAGGAATCATTAAAAGAGGCAAATGTTCCATATATAGGACATACAGAAATTCTTGAGGATTTAACAAAAACTAAGAATCCTCTGACTATGTTCCAAGTTAAAAATCTTAGGGTATTTTTTTTGACAAGACATGTGTCTTTAAAAAAAGCATGTGATGAAGTTACTGAAGAAAATGTATATGAGTTTATAATAAGATGTAAGGATGCTCTTGAAATACTTGGAGTTTATAATCCCAAAATTGCAGTGGCAGGATTAAATCCACACAGCGGAGAACATGGATTGTTTGGCTATGAAGAGGTTGATGAAATAATGCCAGCCATTGCAAGAGCAAAGAAACTTGATATAGATGTTGTGGGACCCGTCCCGGCAGATTCTGTATTTTACTTAGGGTTAAACGGTAAATATGATGCAGTATTGTCTTTGTATCATGACCAGGGACATATTGCTACAAAAATGGTAGATTTCGAAAGAACTATATCTATTACAAATAATTTGCCTTTTTTAAGAACATCTGTAGACCATGGCACTGCATTTGATATAGCAGGGACAGGAATGGCCGGAGAAGTAAGCATGGTTGAAGCAATTAAACTTGCAGCTGAGTATGCTCCCAATTTTAAAAGAAAATAATTTATAAAATAATTTATAAAATAATCTTATCATATATTGACATTAAAAAAAATATGTGCTACTATTGAGCAAATAAATAATACTCCTTATCAAGAGTGGTGGAGGGACGAGGCCCTATGAAACCCGGCAGCCTGTATATTCAAGGTGCCAATTCCCGCGGATTTCCGAAAGATGAGGTTATGCAGACATTGACCTCTTCTGTTGAAGAGTTTTTATTTTTGTAATAATTAAATTAAGATAAGAAAGGGATAAAAGATGAAAAAATGGTTATTTACATCTGAATCTGTTACTGAAGGTCATCCCGATAAAATGTGTGACCAAATATCAGACGGCATTTTAGATGCAATAATGGAACATGATCCAAACGGCAGAGTTGCCTGTGAAACAATCACTAAAACAGGCTTTGTACTAGTGGCAGGAGAAATAAGCACAAGTTGCTATATTGATATTCCAAAAATAGTAAGAAAAACTATTCAAAACATTGGCTATGACAATGCAGAATATGGCTTTGACTATAAAACATGTGCTGTACTTACTTCAATTGAAGAGCAGTCACAAGACATAGCAATGGGAGTAAATGAAGCAGACGAATATAAAAAAGATCATTTGGATACAAATGATCTGATTGGTGCAGGAGATCAAGGCATGATGTTTGGATTCGCATGCAATGAAACACCTGAATTAATGCCAATGCCTATATCACTGGCGCACAAACTTGCTCTAAAATTAGCAGAAGTCAGAAAGAACAAAACAGTTAATTATTTAAGACCGGACGGCAAAACACAGGTAACAATTGAATATCATGACAATAAACCTGTAAGAGTAGATACAATTGTTATTTCAACTCAGCACAATCCAGATGTTGAAAGAGAAACCATTGAAAAAGACATTAAGGAATTTGTAATTAATACTACTGTTCCTGCAGAGCTGCTTGATGAAAACACTAAATATTTTATTAACCCAACAGGCAGATTTGTTATAGGCGGACCTCAAGGTGATTCAGGATTGACAGGAAGAAAAATTATTGTTGATACTTACGGGGGTTATTCAAGACATGGCGGCGGAGCATTTTCTGGAAAAGATCCAACAAAAGTTGACCGCTCAGCAGCATATGCAGCAAGATATATTGCGAAGAATATAGTCGCAGCAGGTTTAGCTGACAAATGTGAAGTAGAACTTGCTTATGCTATAGGAGTTGCAAAACCAGTTTCAATAATGGTTGAAACATTTGGAACAAATAAAATTGCTGAAGAAAAAATTGAACAGGCAATTTCAGAAAACTTTGACTTAAGACCTTCATCAATAATTGAAAAATTCAATTTAAGAAGACCAATTTACCAACAAGTAGCAGCATATGGTCACTTTGGAAGAGACGACTTGGATCTTCCATGGGAAAAGACAGATAAAGTAGAAATATTAAAAAAATATTTATAAAAATACCCTTCGGGGTATTTTTTTTGTAATGATGAATAACATGATAATTGCATTCCTGCTCTTGACATTATATAATATAAGAAGTAAAATTCAAAAGTTACATTACATTTACATAACTAGCTTATTATAGAAACGAGGTACATCTGTGGAAATTGTAAATGATTTTTCAAAAGGCAGTGTTGTAAAGCATACTATAGATATGGCTATTCCAATGATTTTGGCTCAGCTAGTCAATGTCTTATATAATATTGTGGACAGAATATATATTGGAAGAATGCCAGAAGATGCATTTATGGCATTAACAGGATTAGGAGTTTGTCTTCCGATTATTTCAATGGTGCTTGCATTTGCAAATTTGTTTGGAATGGGAGGAGCACCATTATGCTCAATTGAGCGTGGCAGAGGAAATAATGAAGAAGCTGAAAACATAATGGGTAATTCATTTGTTATGCTTGTTGCAAGCGGCATTATTTTAACAGTTTTAGGATTATTAATTAAAAAGCCAATGCTGTATTTGTTTGGTGCCAGTGACATAACATTTCCATATGCAGACCAGTATGTGACAATTTATTTACTGGGAAATATTTTTGTTATGATTAGTCTTGGTATGAACAATTTTATTAATTCTCAGGGATTTGGCCGAATCGCCATGATGTCAGTTATTTTAGGAGCAGTTGCAAATATAATTCTTGACCCTATTTTTATTTTTGTATTTCATATGGGAGTGCAGGGAGCAGCTTTAGCTACAATTATTTCACAAATGCTGTCTGCAATTTGGGTTCTCCAATTTTTAACCGGCAATAAAGCAATATTAAAATTAAAAAAGAGCAGTTTTAAATTGAAAAAGCATAGAGTGATAAAAATTATTGGTCTGGGAACATCAGGATTTGTTATGCAATTTACTAATTCATTAGTACAGGTTGTGAGCAATGCCACACTTCAGCAATACGGAGGAGACTTGTATGTAGGAATTATGACTGTTGTAAATTCAGTGCGTGAATTTCTTTCTATGCCTGTTATGGGCCTTAGCAGCGGAGCACAGCCTGTTATGGGATATAATTATGGAGCACATGAATATAAAAGAGTAAAAAGTTGCATCAAATTTACAGCAATTGCATCTCTTATTTACAATACAGTTATGTGGCTGTTTATTGAAAGTTTTCCTGAATTCTTTATACATATTTTTAATAGTGATGCGGAAGTTTTACAGTCAGGAGTACCAATGATGAGGCTGTTTTTCGTTGGTTTTTTTATAATGACATTGCAGTATGCAGGACAATCAGTGTTTGTAGCACTTGGAAAAGCAAAATATGCTGTATTTTTCTCAATATTTAGAAAAGCTGTTCTTGTGTTTCCTCTGGTCATTATACTTCCGAAACTTTGGGGACTGGGAATATCAGGAGTGTTTTTATCAGAACCGATTTCTGAATTTATTGGTGCAACTGCATGCTTTGTAACAATGATTGTTATTGTGGGGAGTGAATTGAAAGAAGATAAAAATGAAGAATAATATGTTTAACAGAAGCTCAGGAATATTACTGCCCATAA
>JBASLQ010000094.1:0-4416 GCA_049656425.1 Sedimentibacter sp. | reverse complement strand
AATTATTAGAGGAAAATAATTCAGTAAAAGTGAAAAGGTTGTTTCTTTATATGGCAGAAAAGGCCGGACATTCGTGGTTCAATGATTTGAATTTGGAAAGGATAGACTTGGGTAAAGGGAAACGTTCCAATGTTAAAGATGGCGTTTATGATCCAAAATATCAGATAACCTTACCAAGAGATTTAGCATATTATGAATAAAATGTATCGGCAACAGGTTGAATTACTCAAAGAGCCAAACGTTAGTATGATAGTTGATTGAATGAGTGGAAGTATTGTTAGCTTGTTTTAGTTGTTCCCGAACCATTAAATATAAGTTGTTCAATTATGTAAGCGACAAGGTCATAGCCGTAGCGGGTTTGTTGAGGGGATGCGAAATTCTCCAGGAAGTCGGAGACGGTGAGGTGAAGGGAGAGGTCGTGGTTGATCTGTTCAGCTTTCCGGATCCAATGGTCATAACAGCCGACGTCAGAATATAGGATGACGGTTTTGTTTTGGAGAACTCCTGATTTCTCTGTATTGAACCCGTTGAGGTTTCCGGCTGCGAACCAGTTGTAATTATGGAAGATCATACTTGTTATTATCACTGTTTTCTCTTGTTTTCCCATTGTTTACCCAAATAAAAAGCACTCACCGAATTGAATCGATAAGTGCTTGATAATGAAGTGACCCCGGAGGGGCTCGAACCCTCGACCCATTGATTAAGAGGCCGCAAACATAATATATCGATTCTTACCAATATATATTATTTATCTGTTTTTCTGCTATTTATGATTTTCACCAATGTTAATTTTATCTATATATTTGGTTATTTTTCGATGTTTTTCTACATTTGTATGACCTATGTATGACCCAATTAATTTTGTAATGCTTTGATAAACTATACATTTAGCGGGGTGAAAATTTCACTGGTTCGGAAAATAAAGAACGGCAGGAACAAATATGAGCAACCAATCTATTGGCGTGTTACTTTTCTGCGTAAACAATCTTACTATTTTACCGGGTTAAAGTATGATGATCAGGAATGGAATGATTTCTTAAATCGTAATCTGAAAAAACACGCTGAGACAAAGGCCTTGTTAGACAAATACTTTCACTCTACCATCAAGCCGATTATCGATGATCTGGCATCAAATAATCAATTCACCCTTGCAGCCTTCAATTCAAGATTTCTGAATATAGACACACAAGAGATCACCGTGAATCAAGCTTTTAAAAATAAGATCGATTACCTGGAAAGTGAATTCAGGCTGGGCAGTGCAGGGGTATACAAAGCTACCATAAAAGCGTTGATACGGTTCAAGCATTTCAAACAACTAAAAAATCGTACTGATAAAAATGCATTCATCGCACTCTGTAGGGAGAAGCGACATGTTACCATCGGGAAAGATGTCCTGGATATTGAGCATACAATCCGTTTTGAGGAGATCACCCCCGGGTTCCTGGAAGAGTGCGAGAAGTTCTGGTTCGAGACTGAGATCTCTCCTGCCACGATGGGAATCTACATGAGGACATTGAGGGCAATCATTAACAATAACAGGGGCGATAAACCGTATATCGATGCTGAGAAGTACCCCTTTGGAGTGTCGAGGGGAAAATATGCCATTCCGGAAGGAGGCAGAAGAGAGATCGCGTTATCGATCGAGCAGATATGGAAGATTGAAGATTACCAGACAGAAAATGTTACGCTGGCCACCGCGCGTGACATATTCGCATTCATGTTCTACTGCAACGGATTGAATTTCGGAGACCTCTGCCGGTTGCGTTATGAGAACATCGATGTATCAAACAATGAAATCGTCTTTCAGCGAAAAAAGACACTGAGAAAAACAGCGAAACCAACCTTTATCTATGTGCCAATACTTCCTCCGATGATTGAAATAATCAACCGGCAAGGGAACAAGGATCAGGATGGATATATCTTCACCTTCCTGAATGGCATTGAACCCACTGATAGCAATGAGCGAAAAATCATCAACGCGATGAGGCTCAGTTTAGATCTCATCAACACTTCACTCAAACAGATAGCGAATGAGCTGGGACTGGATCCGGACCTATCGACCTCCTATACCCGGAACAGTTACATCACTCATCTCACCAGTGAATTACTTGTGAACCCCATCGTGGTTAGAAAGATGGTCGGCCATAGTACAAGGAAGGATGTCACTGCCGGCTATGTGAAGCTGACAGCCAAGAAGCGGAGAGAGATCAACATGAATCTGTTAAATCCGGAGAAGAGGTATGCTACGATTAATTCAGGGAGGGTGATTTAGTATTTTATAGATTGTAATTTTCTCATTTTCAGACAAAATCTCTGTTATATAATGAATTTGTACAATATAGAAATTAATAAATTAATTTTTTATTCAATTCTACGTTCAATCAAAATAGTTACTATATTTGTTTTTACTAAAAATGTATTAATAATGTATAATAGGGAAGACTGTTTGAACTTATAAGTCAACTAAATAAGTAATGCTATGAAAAAAATGAAATTATTTTCTTTATTGATAATTTGCGCTGGTTTTAACAGCTGCGCTATTCTAAAACCACCTATAATTGTAAAAAACGAGTTTATTGGGAACTATAAATACATATATGTGGCATCAACAAATAGTTTGACTTCAAGTTCGGGGTCTTCTTACGGAGGACAGTATTATTCATCAAGCAAAAGTGTCAATCCAAGTGATGTTATAATCGGGATATTGACCAAAGAAGGGTTCATAGCATTGCCTGAGATAAAACCAGAATTAATTGACCAAACCCTAATCGTTAATTATGGAGAAAGCGGTAAAAGAAATATCGCCGGTGGTCTTGGTGGCTATACAATTGAAGTTACGATCCAATTCATTTCCGCTAAAACACATACACTTATGAGTTCTTGTACTGCTGAAGGACAAGGAGAAACAGAAGCTGACGATATAAGAAAAGCAATAAACCGTTGTTTAGCTGGGCTATTGGATAGATGAACAAAATAAAGTTCTCTCAATAATTATAATAAAAAAATACCTTGCATAATTTCGATGAAATATTGTTATTGTTAGCGTTTTTAATTATTGTCATCTTACCTTTTGTTTACAAATTGTATCTACCGATATTAAAAGGTAAAAAAGGCGAGGCAAAGGTTAGAAGACAATTGAATAAGCTTCCAAAGGATGAATATTATAGTCTAAATGATATTTTGATCAAAACAAATAGAGGTTACTGTCAGATAGATCACATTGTCATCTCTATATATGGTATCTATGTAATTGAGACTAAGAACTACACAGGTTGGATTTATGGACATGAGAATTCAGAAAAATGGACACAATCAATATATGGCAATAAAACAAAATTTAGAAATCCGATTAAACAAAATTGGGGTCATATATATGCAATTAAAAATGTTCTATCGGATTACGGTAAAATAAAGTATTTCTCCATTGTTGTTTTTGCTGGTACTGCAATACTCAAAAACGTAAATTCCATAGTCCCCGTAATTTATAGCAAACGGCTATATAAAACTATTATTGGGCAAAAAGGGATACCATGTTTATCGATTAGAGAGATTGAAGTCATATCTAATAAGATAAACAAAATTAATATTCAAGACAGAAAAGATAAGAGAAAAGCAAAAAAAGAACTAGTAAAACAGATTAAGACTGGTATATCTGAAAGGAATCAGAAAGAAAAGCAATTGATTTGTCCAAGTTGCGGAGGCAATTTAATATTGAGAAAAGGTAAGTACGGAAAATTTTATGGTTGTTCAAATTACCCAAAATGCAGATATTCTAAAGAAAAATAATGAATTATTAATCGATTGAGAACAATACAGATAAGGTAAAAGAGAAAAATGATGAAATAATAAAAAAGGATGCATTTTTGCTCTACCTAGAAGACAACATTAAATACCTTTCCTTTGAGGATACAATTACTGCGTGTAAAAAATGTGCATATAATTTTGATATAAACAACATGGAATAATGTCCCAAATGTAAAGAATATTATAAAAGCATTAAGTATCCAACCTGTATTCAATGTTTGCCCGAAGAAAAGCGAAAAGCGGTATTAGATTCTATTGAATTTGGAAAAGAAATGCAAGAAATGCACAAAAAGCTTGGCATCGACTAATTAGCATCAAAATATGTAATCATTGAGATAAAGTAAAATTGCGATATTTACCACACAAAATAAAAAATCTCATCATGAAGAAAATTTATTTATCAAACAAGAATCATTTCGGGCAAGTGTCTAAAATTATATCTGAGTCCACTCCGAAAAGTCGGAAGGACAATTTAGTTGATAATATTTTTGCACAATAAATTTTATAAAGCAGGTGAAATTCACCCAAAAAGTTCTTTGAAATATTTGCGTATATTGTTATTTATCATTATCTTAGCATCGTCTAAAACTCTACATGAAATGTTTAAAAAAT